>JAKAPU010000075.1 GCA_021806865.1 archaeon | reverse complement strand
GAAGGCTCCGATGACGACTCCGGCAAACATCAAGAAACCGTGTCCCGTCTTTAATTCAAAGACGATTAGGGCAGCAGCGGCCGCGAAAAGTACTAACGGGACAGCAATCGCAGAAGAGGTTGCGCCGCTCTGTATTGCTTCGGCTCCGATCAGAGCCAGCGCGATCAGGACCAGACCCGCGATGGAAAGTATCACGGTGGGATGCAGGAAGTCAAGAGTTATTGCGACGATCCCTATGAGAAGCAGTATTCCATCGACCGTTGGGTTTGAAACAAAGCTGACGAGCTGCTCCGGCAGGTTTTCGCTCACCGTGACAACCGTTGCGCTCGAAAGGTTGAGATCCTGAAGCGTCTGAGAAAGGCTGTTTGAGCTCTGGTCTGCCACGTGGTAGGCTAGCGCCTGGGAGTAAGAGTAGGCAATGTCGTTTACGACCATCTGGAATGCGGCCGTCGTGTTCCTCCCATGAGCTTGCGCAAGTGAAATCATCAGGCTGAGCATTGCCCCAGCAGTGTGGTTTTGCTCTAAAGCGGTACCTCCTACGACGATCGGAGTTGAAGGCCCTATTTGCGACCCCGGCCCCATGAATATTCTGCTGGTCGACATTGCAATGTAGCTACCAGCCGACGCTGCAAGAGAATCGTTTCCGATGTATGTGTAAACGGGGATTCCACTGGCGTTTGCTTGTGATATAGAATGTATCATCAGGAGCATGTCGTTCACCAAGCCGCCCGGAGTGTTCTCGTTAATCACTATGGCAGCCGCGTGATCTGCTTTCGCGATCGAGACCGCCCTAGAAAAAAGTGAACTGGAACCAGAATCAACCTGAACATTGAAGTTGATTACAACTACTTCTTTTGCTGAACCCTGGGCGACGCTGACCCTGAAATTTTCGTTGTTGGGTGAGTCAAAAGCAGAGAAGAGCAAGACCCCAAGGAAGGCAACCACCAGCACTATTCTGGTTATTTTATTGAACTTCAATGGGACACCCGTTGCACATTTTGAACATGAGACTCTTTCGGCCACAGTGATCTATAGCCACATCATTCCGTTTGCTCAGATGGCTGTTTTGAGAAACCAAACTCATTGCTTGCATTATGCTAGTTTGCTTCGAAATGGCAGGTAACGCTTGACTGACCAACATCGAGGCCTTCTACGGCGCGATGTTCAATGTTTACGCCACTCATAGATAAACAAACGCGTAATCGGTTGAGAAGAGCTTTGAATCAGCATCGTAGGTCGAGCATTGCAAAAAATCTAGCCCGACAAAAAGAAAAGAGAGAGGAAAGAGTTACTTTTTGCTCTTTCCCTTCTTTGCTGTTTTCTTTGGCTTGGGTGCCGCCTTTGGTTTTGAGCTCAGCTTTGCAAAGATCCTTGCCAGAGCCGCTTCCTCCCTCTTCCTTGCTGCGGCTGACTCCTTTGAGATATGGCTTTTCAGCGAAGCAACTTCGCTTTTGAGTGCAGATATCTGCTTCTCCAGCTTCTTGTCGTGCGCATCGTGCGCCTTTTTCAAACTGGCTACGTCCTTGGATACTGCGTCCACGCCTTCCCTGATGATCCTGAGAGCCGCCCTTCTACCGCCGGCCTTTGGTTTTGGCTTTGCTTCT
Source organism: archaeon (assembly GCA_021806865.1). The sequence goes on along the minus strand of JAKAPU010000075.1, from coordinate 9,993 downwards.
ACCTTCGGTGCCTCCGCTGGTGCAGCTTCAGCGCCATAAGAGGGAGCCTCTTCCATCGCGCCTGTTTCCTCCTCCGTGCTTTCCGTGCTTACATCGGTTTCTGAGACCATTGAGAGTTCACTCCAGAGGTAGGAGATTATTCCTAAATAAGCGTTGTTTGTTCGTGAATAAGGGGATTTTCTAAATCGCAAGTCTCCCGATAGATCTGGAGGATGCGTGTTTAGGTCAGACTTCGGTTGCTTTGATCTTTTCCTTGTACGAGCGCAGAGCTTCGGCGTACTCGTTCAGGGCGCTGTCCCTATCCGCATAGTCGGAAAGATACTCCAAAAAGGACTTGCTTTCGCCCTCATCCGAAGCAAGCTTGTGTTTGCCGTCCTTGTCGCGAACGAATACCCTCTTCTTTGGCAGATTCTTCTTTCCCTGGAAGAACTCCAAAGCCTCTTCCGTGGGATAGTAGTACCCGGACATGGACGCGGTCCTCTTGACCAGCCCCATGTAGAACAGGTTCGTGGCTACTATCTGGTGCATCTGGCACCACTTTGTGTAGTGCTGCGGCTTTCCTTCCTGCGACCAGAGTCTTATGAGCTCGAGGAGAGATCTTGCCTCCCTTGCAGACATCTGGTAGACGGTCTCGCTGGACTTCATGTGCTCCGCCGAACGCGATCTGGCATCGTGCAACTCCTCGTTCAGTGAGTAAAGCATCCTTGCAGTCTCAAAGGGTCCGGGAAAGTCATTGAAAAAGAGAGTCAGCCTGCCGTCACTGCTCACGCCGTTGCTCCTTGTGCTGCAAATCGCATAGTCGTCGGGCTTGAAATTCCATTCGGAGTACTTTGTCTCTGCGACCAGCATCTCGGCCGCCATTGATTTGTCTTGCACCTCTAGCCGCCGGTACTTCCAACCGCTTCTTGAGACCAGCGCGTCGCTGACGGAGGTTATCTTAACGCAAACCACGCCTGTCTTGTTGGCTTCAGCAAGATCCGAAAGAAGCTCCAGTTGAGCCTCTTTTGAGCCCGATTGCATTCAAATCTCCCAGAGTTCACATACCAGAGTTGAAGGAGCGCAATGAACACGATTCTTGCCTGATTTGAAGGTTCGTAGCGTAGTCCCAGATCAACATGTTCAGAGGCCGTACAACTAGAGAAGCAGGAGCGACAGTGCTCAAAGGCGCAACTCTGATCAAACGACCAATATTCTTACAACATGACACTTTCATTTCCTGACATCTACCAAAGCCTGAAAGCCGGAGCAAGTCGCGTCCTAATTGTTCGCCCCACTTTATTAAGAAATCTCGGTGGTTTGCCAGTTGAGCGATGGTGCCAAAGAAAAATCGTCAAATCCAGTAATAAGAGACTGCAAAAGCTCCGATCTTGCCCGAGTTTACGAGATTGAGAAACTGTCATTTGACGAGCCGTATCCTCTTTCGCTGTTCAAAAAGATGCTTCACGAGTATCCAGCGGGATTCCGCGTTGCCGAATACGACGGGCTCTTGCAGGGCTACTGCGTAATCACCAGAACAAGAGACGAGAGGGTCATGCTCGTCGCATCTGTTGCGGTGCACCCGGATTTCAAAAAGCGCGGAGTTGCTTCGCTGTTGATACATGATGCAGTATCACGGATAAGGACACTTGAGCCTAAAACAGCTCGCCTTGTGCTGCAGGTTTCGGTGGACAACATACCTGCGCAGAAACTGTATGCAAAGGCAGGGTTCACCTACAAGCATGAAATCAAGAATTACTACGGTCGGAACAGGGACGCTTTTGAGATGGAGCTGGAACTGTGATTTGACGCAATCAGGATTCTGCGACCTCGCGACTGGTTTAAAATGCCTCACCATCAAGTGAGCACGAACATTCCGGTGTCCGATCAAGGCAAGGATGGTCACTATACGAGTTTACTCAAACGCGACGATCTCGTGCTGCGCGACACCGTCACCGACTCGCGCGTCATAGTAATGAGTTGTTCCGCGTATAGATCAATGTGCGACGAACTCTACAACCAGTTCCAGAGCGGGGCGGGTGTCATACTTTACAGGATGGGAGAGGGCTACGCTTCGAAGATGTTTGCAGCCTTTCCGAAGCTGGGATCCAGCACCGACGATCTGTTGAGAGGCCTCGAGCGGCTATCCTACATGGCGGGCTGGGGCAGGATGAAGGCCCGAGTGCTGGACGAATCCAACATGGAATGCATCGCGGAGAAGAGCGCCTTTGTCCTGCGAAGAGATGACATCGGCCCGACGAGTTGCTATTTTCTATCCGGGGTGCTCGGAGCCACCGCCTCAAAGCTGTTTCAAAGGCAGTTCATCGCTCGCGAAGTGAGCTGCGAGTCCGGCGGCGCGAAACTTTGCAGGTTCAAAATCGAGGTCAAAAACTAATCTAGTTTCCCTTGAAAACTGGTTTTCGCTTTTCGAGGAAGGCTCTTGCCCCCTCCTTCTGATCGCTCGTCGAAAAGCAGAAAGCAAAGAGAGCGCTTTCGTAATCCAGTCCTTCGGCTAGTCCTGCGACCGAATGGTTCAGGGCATCCTTTGCCAGCCTAAGTATCATTGGGCTCTTTGAAGAGATCTTGTCCACGAGCTCCTCCACAACCCTTGAGAGGTCTTGGAGTGGAACGACGCGGTTCACCAGACCCAATCTCAATGCTTCGGATGAATCTATCAAGTCCCCGGTGTAAATCATCTCCTTTGCTTTCTTTATGCCAACGAGCCTCGGGAGTCTCTGCGTTCCCCCAACGCCTGGTATTGCTCCCACGTTGATCTCGCCCTGCCCGAATTTCGCGTTCTCCGACGCGATGATAATGTCGCAAGACATCGCAAGCTCTAGTCCTCCACCTATGGCGTAGCCGTTCACGGCCGCGATGACCGGCTTTGGAAAGCTTTCCAACTTGTTTGAAGCTCCCTTGCTCGTCTTCAGGTACTCCTTTGCCGAGTACGGCGTCATGGTTAGGAACATGTTGATGTCTGCTCCCGCACTGAATGCCTTTTCCCCCGCTCCCGTGAGCACCACTGCTCTGACAGAGTCGTCCTTCTCCGCAATGTCCAAAGCTTCGATTATCTCCTTTCTCACCTGCAAGTTTAGGGCGTTCATGACTTCCGGCCGGCTGATCGTTATCCTCGCATAGTTTTCCTTTGGCTTTGAATACTGGATGAATTCGAACGGCATTGCTTGTCCACTCTAGCGCATCTTTGAGCCCGCGTACGATGCAGCTGATCCTAACTCTTCGTGTATCCTCAATAGCTCGTTGTACTTCGCGGTTCTCTCTCCCCTTGCCGGCGCTCCCGTCTTTATGAACGAACTTTCGACCGCTGTTGCAAGGTGCGATATGAAGGTGTCTTCTGTTTCGCCGGACCTGTGCGACACGACGACGGTGAACTTTGCTTTCTTTGCCATTCTTACAGCATCGAGTGTCTCGCTCACGCTGCCTATCTGGTTGAGTTTGATCAGGACGGCGTTGGTCGACTTTTCCTGGATTCCCTTCTTCAGCCGCTCGACGTTTGTCACGTAGAGGTCATCGCCAATGATCCTCACCTTTGATCCGAGCTTTGCTGTCAGTCTTGCCGAGTCCTCGAATGCTTCTTCGGCAAAGGGATCCTCCACAGTGAGTATGGGATAAGTGTTGACAAGGTTCTCGTAGTAATCTTCTAAAGATCCGCTGGTCAATTCGCGCCCGTCTATCTGGTATGTCTGCCTGTTTTCGTCGTAGAAGCTCGAGGATGCGGCGTCCAGCCCGAGTTTGATCTCTGACTCGCCGTAGCCAGCCTTTGATATTGCCGACAGTATCGCTTCGATTGCTTCGGCAGTTTTTTGGAGCGGTGGCGCGTACCCGCCCTCGTCTCCGACGTTTGTTGCGGAGACGCCGTACTTCTCCTTGAGCACGGATTTCAGCGAGTGGTACACCTCGACCGCGTAGCGAAGGCCCTCTGGAAAGTTCTTCGCGCCCACCGGCTCGATCAGGAACTCTTGCACTGCGAGGTTGTTTCCTGCGTGCTTGCCTCCGTTGATCACGTTGAGCATCGGGACGGGTAGCGTGTACCTCTTCCTCTCTTCGAGGTACCTGAAGAGCGAGACTCCCTTGGAAGCAGCGGCGGCGCGCGCGAGTGCCATGGATACTGAGAGGATTGCGTTTGCGCCGAGCTTTGACTTGTTCGGAGTTCCGTCGAGCGCCAGCATTGCCTGATCCAAAGAGCGCTGGTCGGCCGCGTTCATCCCAACTATCTTTGGGGCGATCTTTCTTTGGACGTTTGACACCGCCCTGAGTACTCCCTTTCCTCCGTACGTCGTCTCGTTTCCGTCGCGCAGTTCAAGTGCTTCGTGCACACCGGTCGAGGCGCCCGAAGGCACAGTTCCGCGACCGAAGGCTCCGTCCTTCAGCCAGACGTCCGTCTCAACCGTCGGGTTTCCTCTGGAATCTAGAACCTGTCTTGAGAGTATCCTTGCTACCTTGTACTTTGCGGCTATTCTCGCTGGCAATCCGGGCGATTTCCCCCCTTTCACCCTTTTAAGTGCGATCAGAGAAAACATACTTTCCGCCGCGCATCAGTTCCTTCCCGTCTACCCTGACGTCGCACCTCTCCAGCAGCATGTCGACGTGCGTCCCTGATTCCCAGTCAGCGCCCGTCTCGTCCGGATAGGGATCGCCGAATGCGATGTGCACCCTCGCCTTCTCGTCCTGGAGGAGGTTTCCTATCGTGGGTAAAGAGATCAGGATCGGATTTGTGGGCAGCGCAAACTCGCTCGCCCTGTTGCTGTTCTCGTCGGTCGAGAGGTACTTTGTGATCTCCTGCTTCAGTAAGCCGTTTTCTGTCTGAATCGAGCTCAAATCAATTCTGGAGTCCTTGACTGAAAGCGTCATTGTTTCCTTGAAGTTCCCGTACTTCTCGGAGAACCAGTCTCCCAGCAAGTTTGTCACCAGTTTCCCGTTCACCCTCTTTGGGGCTGTGAAGGTCTCTCCCTCGGGAAGGTTTCCCCACCTGCCCTTCTCGTGGTATCGTCCGTCGCTCGGAACCCAGCGCCATGATCTGTCAAACTCGGCCACGATGTCTGCTCCGAGATCGTTCGACACCTCTATTTTTCTCGCTCCCCTGACAGAGTCGTAGACCCTGTGCGTCAATTCGTAGACCTCGTTGTAGTCGGCGCACATCCCCTGTTCCATCAGGGTCGCCGTGATGTTCGGCATGTGCCCGTGCCTCGCGTGCGCCTTTGCCTCGTTGATGAAACTGTGTCTCGCACCCAGCTCTCCGGGAAGGCTCCGCGCGGCCCAGAAGGTCACGTCTGATCTCGGGATCTCGTCGTCGATCTGCTTCGGGAGGCTCTGCAGCGGCCTACTTGCTATCTTTTCCAAGACAAACATGCGCACGTTCTCCCCTCCGGTGATCTTTTCAGCTGCCTTTTTCAGCGCTCTCCCCACCCCGAGCTGGGATTCGTCAGTCACTATCAGCACCCTTTCTCCCCGCTTCACTCCCATGCACGTTTCGACGGCGTTCTTCGCTCCCTGTTCGATTGAGCCCATGTTCCATTCTGCTCGAGCACTGCGTAATTGAGCTTTTTCAGTGCTCATCGATTCCCTTGCCTGTCAGCGTTGAGATCAATTTTTCCAAGAGTAGATGATACGAAAGTTTGGCAAAAGATAAGCAAGGTTTCACTTTCTGAGGAAGCGTACGAGAGATTGAAGAGAGCTAAGAAAGAATCTGAATCACTCTCGGATGTGATAACACGCGCCGCCAAAGCTCCGAGCGGGAGTCTTGATCGGTTCATCGGGGCCTGGAAGGAAGAAAGTGTCGAAGAGATAGAGGCAAAGATTACGGCGGACAGAAGAGCCTCGGGCGGCAGGGACGCTCGGTTTACAAGATGACCTGCCCGAACACCCTCTTGTGAATCTGCCCCAAGCGTTACAATTTCATCTGATTTCAATCGTGTTTCCTCTCTCGTTGTTTGTCCAGTTACTTCTTGGTAACTAGATAGATAGACACAGTCTACCCCCTCCCCCAGGGGGTACCCTCCTCTCTTGTTCTATACTACGAATGATCATCAACTTCTATCTGCCCTGATCATGGATCAGCAGTACTAACCAAGACACCCCCGGGGGTCCCCCCCACCCCCCTCCCCTCCCCCGGGGGGCCCTCTGCTGCTTTTCCTTGGGAAAAAATCCATGATCAAAGATAGGAAAAACGCGAGACACAAAGGCACCTTGCGGGATCGAGTCAAGTATTATTGCAGTAATACTACAGAACTCCGGATATTAACCGTTCTGGACGCTTGATCAGTACGGCGCGCCGCGGTTTGTAGCTTGTTAATCCTTGTTCTCCTTCAATTGTTTATTAGTCGAACGCAGTGGAGGAGGGATTTCGGTGGAGCGCGTTGAGAAAGGGACTTCTGATAGTGGGCGCTTTGATCATGGCATTCGTCTTGCCAGTGCTCGTCTCCGGTTATGAAAGGCTCGCCACCATAGCAAGTTGCGAAAACTTTGGTCCGTGTCCCATCGGACTCTCGCCGACGGATTCGGGGATCGCTTTTCTGGCCGACGCCGCACGGATGCAGGTTGTTTATGGAGTTGTGTTCGCAGTCGTTTCAGGAATCCTTCTGATCTTCGGCGTGTTTGGCTCTTCAAAATCGCAGAAAGATATGCTCCGGGGCTGATTGTCTTGCGAGCGCTTGCCCAAAGTCATACGATGGTCGAAAAGCGCGTACGATTGCTTCAGACCGTGCGAGCCACGAGCAGGTCGTGGATCTTTATTCCGACTATCACAAAAAGGAGTATCATCATGACCACGCACACTGGTATCAGTGCCTTCCTCACCTGCGCGACAAGCTTCGGTGTCCTGCCGTAGGTCTGGTCTGAAACCTCAATGAAAAACAGAAGGCCGATCGCGAGGATGCCTATGATTAGCTGGACCGAGATAAGTCGAAGGCTTATGAAGGAAAGAGTGCCGGAGAATAGCACACCGATGCTCTGAAGACTCAAGGACACGCTCTTCGAGTGATACAAAAAAAGACCGCTCGCCGCAGCCATCAGCTTTCCCACAAGCATGGCGAACAACATACACTGCGTTTTCTCGCATATAAGATTGTTCTACGGAGAAAATGCTACAGATTGAATTTGCAGTTGTTCAATTGCCTTATCCATAGCGCCTATATCCACTTTCGATAGTATCCTGGATTGAAGCAATACAATCAGAGCAGCAATTGTGTGCGAAAGTTTAGGCGTAACTTTCTATTGACGGGAGGGCACCGGAGACTCCACAGGCGAGGATATGTTAGAAAGCGCGACGACGTTCTCAAACGGGCACGTTGAAGCGCGATCGTATCCCTGCTTATAGTCGATGTGCAACTTGCCGCATCCGTTGCACTTGTACAGGTAAAAGTCAGTTGCTCTTCTCCAGCCAAGGTACTTTCTCGGACCGAGCTTTGCTATTCCGAAAATCCTTGCTTTCAAAATCGATGATAGTTTTACGCTCTCATACTTGCGCGAATATGCGTTCAGGATTTGCAGCCCGCTCACCGCAACCGCCGACACTGAGGGTTACTTTAGGACATGATATAAGCTGTAAGTATATGCAATCAATATCTTTCGCATAGATTGTCAGTACGTACGAGAAATATATGGCGCTTGACCCTCTTGCTTGTAGTACGCCTATTACGCAGATAATCCAAACGGCATGTAAGAGTTCTCTAGCTCAATCCCCCTAATGAACAAGACTGGTAGAGTTCATAACTGCTTGAGCTATGGCATCCTGAGCTAGAAAGTATCGCGAGTCGTAATCGGAATGTTACAGCGCAGCGGTGCTTGAAATTTAGGATCTGCTCGTGGCCGAAACCATTTCGTTTGCCGCTTTCCTCACAGCCTCGTCGCTGGAATACTTGATACTCCATCCCGCTCTGCTGAGTTTCTGACAGTCGAGCAACATGTTCTTGACATCGCCCGGCCATCCGGCCCCTCCGGTTCCCTGACCATAGCCTGTTTCTATCGCAGGCTCATTGATGCCCATTTCTTCAGCTACGATCCTGGCGATCTGCAATACATTAGTGGTTTGTGCGCTGCCAAGGTTGAAAACATCAACATCAAGCCCCAAATTGGTGCTAGCCATCAATCCATCGACGCAGTCGGAGATATGGACATAAGATTTCGACTGCGTGCCGTCTCCCAGGACTTCGAGTTTCTTTGGATTTGATCTGAGTTTCTGAAGAAAGTCGTAGATGACGCCGTGGTTGCTTCTTCCTCCTACGACATTGGCAAAACGAATCAATTTCGCCTTGAATCCAAAGAGTTTCGCATATGCCGATATCAGGGATTCGCACGCAAGCTTTGAGGCTCCATACATCGAGATTGGAATGAGAGGTCCATAGTCTTCTGGAGTCGGGATGACCCTTGCTTCCCCGTAAACAGTGGAGCTTGAAGCAAAAACCATCGTGCCCCTGAATTCCGCGTTTCGCAATGCTTCCAAGAGGTTTCTTGTGGCAACTATGTTGTTTTCAAAGTCGACCAGCGTGTCCGACTTTCCGATTCTAACCTCCGGGTTCGCCGCCAGATGGAATAAGAGGTCTGTGCCTAGAAGCAAATCAGGCGAAATCAGCCCTTTCGTCAAATCTAATTTGTGAAGCTCGAGTTTGGCAGAGTCCACTAAGTGGCCGAGGCGTCTTTCATTTCCGGTCCTTAGGTTGTCTATCGCAACGACGTGATACCCCTCTTTTGGGGAAACAAGAGCTTCGCACAGATGGCTGCCGATGAAACCCGCGCCGCCAGTTACGATTGCTTTCCGTGGGGAAGGCATGATTTCCTTCCATGGACTATCCGACTACTGATATATCTATTCCAACCGGGAAAGCGACTCGCTGTGGGAAAACTTCCAGAATCTTCTTGGCGCGCAAAGACACCATCTCCAACTGTTTAGACGTCTGGTTCAACTAGGCAGTTGTCTTTGCAGCCTGTATGTCATCCGGAGATATTTTTCAGGGATCGGAAGAATAGATAGATCTTACAGTAAGTATTTAGAATTCATAATCCACTAATTACCGAAATTCAGTTGTTTTGTCTATCAAGAGGGCGCAGATCACCTTGTTCTCCTCAGTTCAGGACTGGTTGCCAGAGGGCACTTACTACCCGGCAGATAATGACCTGTTTCACTTTGCGAGTTTGAGACTTTAGGAAAGAAGGAGAATTAAGAACTATCGCTTTCTTGGTAGAGATCAAGTGGTTAAAATAAAGCCCACTGGCAACGCAGCGACTGCTTGCAAGAAGCACGTGCCTCTGATCGTAACGCTGTCCTTACTCCTGATCCTGGCAGTTGTGCTGGTTCCCAATTCCAGGACAGCATCCGCGCCACCATCTGGCAGAGCACTAGCGGCATCGCTCGTGAATGAATCCCCAAGTAGCTCGAGCCATGGCATAGTGGTTCTTGGAACCGATTACAGCTTTTACTCCACTACTTACAATACCTACATCACGTGGGCTCAGACTTTGTATGCTAATTCTGTTAACTACTTTACTGATCACGTCAACTTTACAGACGCAGGGCTCGGCAATTCGACCAGTCCGGCTTGGACGTTTGGCGTAGGAGTGAATGGCGACAACCTTACTATAAGTCAGATTACGACAAATTACATCGAGCTTGATGACACTACTGCGCCGACCGTGACTGTTGATATCTACTTTTACTATGTTGGATCTTCACCTTTGAGCGTCGTGGCGCAGGGGACTACTATCTCCGCGAGCAGTTTCCTTCAAAGCTTGAGCTCGTTTTCTTCCTGTTCTGCCCCATGTGTTCTCTTGAACTCGACTGGCGGATACATAGAGATCTCAAATCAGGCCGGGTCTAATACTCAGAATCTCGTATACCCCGGTGCTGAACCCACAAGTACGACAACCACGACATCTACGACATCCAGCACTACAAGTACGAGTTCTACTACAACATCTAGCAAGAGCTCTACTACAAGTACGAGTTCTACTACAACATCTAGCAAGAGCTCTACTACAAGTACGAGTTCTACTACAACATCTAGC
>JAKAPU010000074.1 GCA_021806865.1 archaeon | reverse complement strand
CTTCCGCTTCCTTTCTGCTCTTGTACCCCCAATCGCTCCATGTTTTGAGATCTCACGAAACGTGAATTATCGCGTACATGATCTTGTTCTCAAGAGTCGAGGCAAAGTTAGCTTCTTCGTTTCCTTCCTCCGTCAATGCTCTCCTCCGCAATCCGGCCAACTATCATTTCCTGAATATGGCTTGACCCTAATGATTATGGCAAGCTCCTCTGCTGCCATTCTATTGACTCTCCTTTCGAAAATCACGTCTTATTCCGAAATGGTCAGAGTCGAAGGGTCACTACCTTCTATCTTGTTGTTCTCTCTCAAATCTTATCCTCTGAAGAGCTTCCTTAAACTTGCAGGGCTTCCACTCTCTATCAAGCACGGCACCGTTCTCTAGAAGTTCGGCAACGCTGATGTAACCCCATTCCGCGCAATCGTCATCGTTCAGATTCGCATACCCAAACGCCAAGTTCTCTTCAGGGTCAAGTTCGCTAATCAGCCACACAAATCCTATTTCTCTGATTTCGTAGCGTTGAAAGATTACCTTGTCCTTGAGAGGAACGGATTCAGCTTCGTATAGTTTAGGTATCTGGACTTCTGTCAAATCCTATTTCACCTTCTCATCGATTCAATTAGAGCATTCGCTATTACAGCCTGCACCGCATAGCGGTACTTTGCGTTCACATAGTTGCCCGCGATTATTGTTTCTACAGGGAACGCATTGAAGATCGCGGGGATTCTCTTGTAGTCGTATTTTTCTGCTAGATCATTGAGAGATTCGACTATCTCGCGGATGCTAGCTGTTCTGCCACTATCCGAGCCAGCATCATTTCTTACTGCAAATGACCGAACATTCGCAAGAGTAGACATGACAAGTTGCTTCGAGAGATCTTTCAGTTTCAGGCTTCCGTTCATGAGGTCGGTTGCAATTTTCCTCGAGAGGTTCCTCTCTTTGCTATCAAGATCTGCGAATACCTCGTTCTTGTAGCGTAAGCAGAGGTCTACGATTCCGCGCTTGATTCGCGAGACATTGTCGGATCCGTTTTGGTTCTGCAAATCCCTCGAAATGTTTTGTCCTAATTCGTTTTCCTTGAGAAAGAGGTTGATGAACTCCCTCACATCGGAATATCGCCGAATCCAGATCTCGGGAATAACTGCTGGCGCGCTTCCGCAATGCTGTGTGATGAAACAGTATGCTGCATCTGACAGGCAGCTGGTGTCTCTACGCTTTAGCACCTCTTCGATGTTCTTCACTATCTTTGATTCCGAGAACCTCACGCGAGTTGGACCACTGTAGATGCCTGACAACAAAGATGAAACTCTCCTTGCGAGACTCTACTACATCTGTGACTCTGCTATCAGAAGCTCTGCGTTTTGTAATTCATAGGCGGACCTGTCGTTCAGTGCAGCAAGTCTCCTTGCCTTCTGAGGATTCCTGACCTGCTTCTGCGTTCGCCTAATCCACCTCTTGAAGCGGATGAGCTCCGTTTTATCATCAAGCTGCAGCTTCATGTGGTCCTGAAAGTCCGGGTCGGAAGTCATCGCCTCTTTCAGGGCTGAGCTTAGCTTTGAGGCGACATGGAAATAGATCCTGCAGGTTTGTTCCGAAAGAGGGCTGAAGAAGGAAGCGCAGCACAGGTACATCGCCGCTTCGAGGTCGCCAGCGAGAGTTTCGTCGTACGAATCACTCATCACCCACTCCTCTCTTTTGCTCTTGAGCTCTCGAAACATCCAGTCTGGGACCCATCCGGAGTCGCGTTCGCTTGGGAGTACGATTGGTTCAGTGAGTATGAGAGTGGCACGAAGTTTTTCCTTCCTGCTCGCAATTTTAGACCAGAACGAAGGAAATGTATCTTCAACGGCAGTGTGTTGCGAATATTCTTGTTGAAATGCGATCAAAGTTCCAATCCTTCTACGAGTGACACGAAACTTCCAATGACCATTCCCGTTTTGCAGCTCTGAAGATGGATGGTTCCGACCACCTCAGCGCAAAGCGAACAAACTACTTCGCGGGAGTCGTAATCATATTGTAGAAGCATTTTGGGATGCATGCACTGGAATCGAAGACGACCCTTCGGTTGGAACGCTTCCTTGCATTCCGAATTCTCTAGAATTTGCATTGTTGGTTTCCCTTTTCATAATGAACGAAGAAAGATCCTTGTACAGTTGGAAGCTCAATCTGCTGACCACAAACAGCCATGATGAGCTCTAGCTGTGAATTCAATAAAACGAACAAACGTGGCGGCCCCTAGGTTGGGTCGCTAACTTTCTTCGCTATGCTACGCTACAAGTCACAGAGACAAACCAAAGGTACCAATCTTGAAACTACATCCAAGGCTTCAGTATCATCACAGGCCACCACATCTATCGTCCCATACGGTGAAATTGTACAGCCGCGAATCAGCCATCGCCTGAATGGATAGTCATCGGAGTACCAAACATTCAATCCCGGATGGACAGAAATGTAGGGTCCTTGGTACACATCGAAAGGCAAGACCTCATTTGGGATTCCGATTGCTTTCAGCTGGTCTGAAAGCTCGAACAAGTCAGGGTAATTAGGACGTATCAGCAATCCTTCATCGCCAATTGCGCTCCCCCATGAAGATCTCTTATCCTTCCAGTAATCTTCTCCGAGTTCAGCATTCTTTGGTTTCATCATTTCTCCCGTCATGTGTAGATTCAACACTTGTCAATCAAATCAATGCGGAATTTTGACATACGAGCCGAAAGGAACTTGTTCTTCCTGTGCACCTTCTGGTGTAATCACCCAAATGACCGGAAAGGATGGTTCCTCTTTGGGATATTCGCCATCGCCATCAGTCAGGTAGACGCACACCCTGGGATTTAGCTCCTCGGCCTTTTCGAGTGCCGGAGTGAAATTCGTGCCTCCTCCGCCGCCGAATCTGAGCTGTTCAAGGTTTGACTTGTCAATATCGTCATATATTGAATACAGATCCGCATCACAAACGATAACGTGCGCGGTGCAACCCTGGATTGAGTTCACTATTGATTTGATCTCCGAAGCAAACTGAGACAGACATTCAATCGAGATGCTGCCGCTTGTGTCGACGCAGACTACGAGTTCGAACCCGTGTCTTACGGTAGAGGGGAGGTACAACTTTGAGCGGGCAATCCTTCTATTCGGTCTGGTCCACGAATATGTCATCGTAGTCATTGCGTTGTAGATGTAGTGGTCGAGCAGCTGAAGCCAGTTCATTTTTGGGGTAAGATAATCGTCGATCCAGCGCTCCATCCCAGCGGGAAGCTTCCCGTGGCTTCGTGCATACGCGGCAGCTTCTGAAACTATCTCCTTGAGCTTCTTCTCGTCGATACCTTCCACATCGATCGTGCCACCGCGCGAATCGCCGCCAGCTTGTTTGTCAGAAAAGATTACGTGTACAAACTTCTTTTCATCTGTTGCTTCTTTCTTACGAGGAAGCAGGTCGTAAATTTCTTCGACTGTTTTGTTGTGTGTCGTCTGGTCTGGAAGTATCGGGGAAAAATCCTCCCTTCTGGGTAGAGAGAAGCCGGCGTTTAGAACCGTGTCGTTTACGGCAATTTCACACGCGCGCGTATATCTTTCCTCATCTCTGTTTTCCTTCCGCTGTTCGTTCTGCAATAGAATGTGCATCATTTCATGGGCTTCAACGCCCTGCACTTCCTCAACCGAGAGCATTGAGATAAAATCGGGATTGTAATGGAGGTAGCTAAGGTACTTCTTTGCAATCCTGTCCCATTCTACGCAAGCAGTGCTTACTCCCAGGTTCAGTGCGTCGCCCGCAAACCTGAGATGGGTGAGAAAGTACCCAAAGAACGGATGGTGGAGAAGCAGCTGCGTTCTAGCCTTGATCATTTTTTCTTCTGGAGTTAGCTGCAAATGAATAGAATCACCGCCTTGTTGGTCTGAACTTTGTCGCGTTACTTTGCTGCTGAGCTTTCATGAAATGATTTGACAACGAACGAACAACGTTGGTTTAGGGCATAACGTACTTTGCAAGCCTTGAGCCAAGCGGCTTCCAGTTCGGACATTTGAACAAAATAGCTGGAATGCCAGTGTTTGAAGACACCAGCATCTTTAGGCAGATCGTTTGAACCTCAGGCGGTAGCCTTGAAGCTAGAATGCAAGCAACGTCAAGTGCTTCGAAGAGTTTCTGCTCAGCAGATTTCTTCGCGATCAGTGAAGTAATTCTCTCCACTATGAGAGTTGCCACGACGAGCTGGAGCGAAATTTCGTTTGGGACCTCCGTCTCTCTTGGTTTCCTGAAAAGCTGTTCGGGATCTGGTATCTTCTCTCTTAGCCTCCACCATCCCTCGAATTCTAGTGAGGCACCTTCTCCAACTGCATAACGTACAACTTCTGGATGCTTTCCTCCATCTGCCTTCAGAAGGTCTGACGCTAGTTCCCATGACCTCGGACTCGCCCAAGCAGGGTCTTTCTGCTTCGGATCAAATTTGAATAGAAGCGAAGGCTTGAGATTAAGAAAGGAGAGAATTGCCGGGTGAGTCTTTCCATTCTTGGATCCCCAGTCGAACCATTCTTCGTATGTAGGCACTGGGAATTCTATGTGAAAGAAACGGTTGTTGAGAGCCGAGCTCATCTCGTAGACGTGCGCTCTGTCTTCTATGCTGTTTCCCGCAGCCACGACGATCCAGCCATCTGGGAGTACATAATTTCCCAGCCTTCTATCGAGGATAAGTTGAAGCGTCGGAGCCTGAAGTGAGCGGTCAACCGTGTTGAACTCGTCGAAGAACAAGATGCCTCTCCCGTCCCTAGGCAGAAAGTCAGGTACGGTCCAGATGGTTGCCTTTGTTGTCTCCTCTATCATTGGAAGCCCTCTTAGATCCACGGGCTCGAGCTGGTTGAGTCTGACATCTCTGAGCTGGATCCCGAGCTCATCGGCAACCTGTCGGACCATGCTCGATTTTCCGGAGCCGGGCCTACCATGAAGGAAGATGGCTCGCCTCGTCTGGTACGCTAGCTTGATTAGGCGCTTTACATATGCGATTGAGATCTGGACGGTTGAACCTGAATTACTCTCTTCAGTTGCATTGCCGATATTGGTACTCAATTCTCAAATTTCACCACTTGGGTTCTGCAAGATTAGAACAGTTAGAAATTATGGAAGTCAGAGTTAGAGCAAGTCTAACCCAGACTGAAAGTCAGAGAGTCCGGCTTTCTTGGACCCTTTTGATTAACTTTTGAGCTCCTTTCTGGTCACTTTCTTCTCTTCTCTGAAAGTACTTGATGTCGTGAACCATCTCACTCAGCAAATTGCATTTGTAGAGTGCGATGCACCTTTCGGAGTAGTTCTCGGTTTCCCCGCGCTTGAACTCTTCCACAACTATTCTAGCAGATTGTGCCGTGTAGTATCCGATTGAACCGTCCACAAGCGCCGCGACCACCCAATCCTCGCCCTTCTGCTCGAGTGTTTCGTTGATGAAAATCCAGTCTAGGAAGGTATCTTCTTCGTTTTCTCTCTCCAAGAAAAGCTGGCACACTCCGAGCGCTCTGGCAGGTGCTGTGAGTTCGCATGTAGCTTTCACACTCGAATCCACTCTCCCATGTCGACGCACAGATAGCCATCGAGACCTTCGCCATTGTTTTCTAATTTCTTCCTCGTGAGAAGAAATTCATTCGCTAGAAATTTCGCGTTTTTGAAATCGTGAGATTCGATTCTGTGAACCTTGTAGGTTCCGGCTCTGCCATAGAACAGTATGAATTCCAAAGATTTATCACGCCCTAAACTAAGGCGCTCATAAGGCCCGCGCCAGGGCACGTGGCTGTGCCGAGGTGGGTACCGATTTTTCAGAGAGATGTCTTTACACTTACATAGTTCAACTGCAAACCAAATCCCATTGCCGACTCTGGTCTTTCACTAATGTCTGAAACGCTTCTTTTCCAAACAGTTCTGTAGATCATTCAAATCACCACGAAACTTCAAGGAGAACAGTTGCATGCATGTCGGATTTAGAAAATTAACATAGATTGAAGTCCGCGATGGACCTCGTCTTTTTTCGATTCGGCAGACCAAAAAAATTGGAAAGGGAGAAGCGAAACGCTTCTCGATACCTTACGCTTTCTCTTCACGCAGTTTCATATAGTAGTGGACACGGCCGTTGATCTTCATTTTACAGATCAGTTTTGTCCATTTCTCTATTCCTTTCTACACCTCTGCGAGCGGCGCATACTGTTCTTTCTCTCTGCGAAGAGCTCTTTCCAGATCCTTGGGCTTTCGAAGTTCTCTCCGCTTGAATGCAGGGTATTGCGGAGTTGGATGTTTGCTAGAGAATGTCGCTCGTGTGCGTGGTGGGCGCGATCCACTGGGGTATTGTGGCCTCTCTTCGTTTAAGCCGAGGCGCCCAATCACTTCAAGTCTCTCTTCAACGGTCAGAGACTCGCCATCGATCGTAATCTCGGCGGTCTCAACGAGCGAGCAAGTCTGCGGCGTTCGTCGAGGTGCGGGGATGTAAGTTATCTCTGCTTGAAGACCAGTGAATTTGTTGTTGTTAGTGCGCGCCCTGCGTTTGTTTGCGATGTCTCCTGCCCAAGATGTGATGAGGTATTTCACCTCGTCCTCGGTCAGGCCGATTGTCGACTTTCCAAAGAAAGCCTTCGCAGCTTCTGGAAGGTTGAGCGAAGAAATGAGCGAGGCCTTCCCAGTAATTTGGTCCGCTGCTTCCATTCGCACGCGGAAGTCGAATCGCCTGTAGCTTCCGAAGAGTTTCTTCGTGATGAAGAGAAGCTCGCGAGGAATGGGAATCCGTTCGGGTTTGAGATCTGCGATATTGACTTCCTTGGTAGTCAGCTTGCCGAAGAGTCCTGCCCTAACCTGTGTGTAGATTCTCACCCTTTCAGAAGAGATGAGCTCTGCGACGAGCGTACCATCTTCCGCTGGAGTAAAAGCGTGCTGCCACGCTTGGATTGCTCCAAGCAGGAAACACACGCCCTTCTCCCCAAACCCAGCATGATACTTTCGCATCACTGGGCTTTCCATCCTTCATTCCTAATCCTCTACTTGAAATACGAATAGATGATTTCAGTTACGCTTCAGTAGTAATTGTCTGTGGCAGTTCGCGCACATAGTTCTTAGGTTATCGACTCGGTGCACGATTTCCGAATCGTACTTTCCTCTGCGGGGAACAGGTGTCACGTGATGAGCGACAAGTTGCTTTGATTTCTTTCCACAATCCCTGCATTGCCATCCATCTCGCCTAAACGCCTTAATCCGATTACGGAGATAGACATCTCCGTATGCTAGGTCGAGCGGGTGAATGTTCTGGACTGCTTCTGCTTCTTTCATTGCGTCGTCTGGTTCAATGATTGCATTGGTGTTAAAGTCGCCGCTAAGATACGGATTTTTGATAGACCTATATTTCCAGAGAGCTTTGCGGTTTAGTGCAGTATGTTGGCTTGGTAGGTCTGACATTCGGAAGAGTTGAGATTTCACTCCTTCTCTTTCGATGACAATCCTACCACTTCTCAGCACTGCCGATGCAGCCTGACTAATGCTGAGTTTGTGTTTCCTGCAATACCATTGCAAGAATAGTTGACGACTGTAGTAATCGAGCGTCTCGAACTGACTGCGAGCGTTGACCTTCCAATAATAGAAAGCCCATCCACGTAGAACGCGGTTGAGTTCTACTATCTTGACTTGAGGGTCGTCTATGTCTGCGTCCTTCCCAAGCATCATCTGCAGCTTCGTTTTGCACCGAATCACATTCTCTTGGGTTGGGCGGATACGCACGCACTTGAAGCCCGCTAATCGCTCCCTACTGATCTGGAATCCAAGAAACTTGAATCCCTCGTCAATTGAGACTAATCGGGTCTTGTCAGTCGAAAAGTTCAATTTGAGTTGCTCCTGCGCAAACTGCTGTATTTCACGCATAATGCCTTCGACCTGTTCCCTTGTGCCTTTTGCACTCAGAATAAAGTCGTCCGCGTACCTGCATAGAACACAGTTTGCCTTTCCCTGTTTGAGACGATAATACCGTTGGTCTTTAGTGAATCTGCCCCAACATTCGAACCAATATTGGTCAAATTCGTTGAGCAAGATATTTGCAAGCAGTGGGGAAAGTATGCCGCCTTGCGGCGTGCCTTTCCTTGTTTTCGAAAGTATGTTGTATTCCTTAACTGGTGCCTTGAGGAATCTCCAGATTAACCTCAAGACCTTCTTGTCGCCTATCCGCTTCTGGACAGACTTCATTAGGGTCTCATGGTCTATGTTATCGAAGCACCCTTCGATGTCGCCTTCAATGACCCAGTTGTAGTTCGTCTCACTGTTCCCGTATTGATACAGCGGTATTATGCATTCCAAAGTGCTCCTGTCAGGACGAAAGCCGTTGGAGTTGCACAGAAAATCACTTTCAAAGATTGGTTCAAGAACCATCTTCAAAAGCATCTGGACAACTCTGTCCGCCAAGGTTGGAATGCCAATTGGTCGCTGCTCACCTTTCTTCCGCTTTGGGATCCACTTCCTCAGAACAGGAAATGGGTGATAGTTTCGTGTTTTCAGTTCTTCTTGCAGTTCGTCTAAGAACTTGGTTCTTGCCTCATCGGTTTCGAAGAGATTCCTCTTCGTTATCCCGTCTACTCCCGCGGTCTTTGAACCTTCGTTATCGAGCACCGCATCAAGAGCTGCTTCAAGCCACTCGCGTTCCCAGAGTAGGTCATACAGTCGCATAAAGCGCATGTCTGGCCATCTGGTCGCAAGTTCTGCGAGTTCACTCTGGAGAACGGAATGGTCTTTCGCCTTGTATTCCACCATTCCAATCACCTCCTTTTGTGATTCTTGCATCTGTTCATACTACATACAGTTTGGATTTCGGATTTCAGGACTGGCGTCCTTCCCGCTGTTTAGAGCAGTCATTAGCTGCCGTTTTCGGTACTATGACGCCTCGGACTCGGCTCAACCAAATCAGACGAGCAGTCCTATTCCTGCTGTCCTTTATCGACAGAGGACAAATTGAGCCGCCTCTCACGTTCCGTAGGGAACACTACTGCAGACGGATTTAGGCATCCACCAGTTATTGAGAGTCGCGACACGTCGGTCGCTTCTCACGCTTCCTAATGGAAGCGAATTTCCTGCATTTCTCTACACACAAATGCAGTGGCTCTCTATATCATGCGCGCCTCGGAACGGGTCATCGATTCTCGCCGCCCGATTGAAGGCACTATCCTAGTGTCATCGCATGACAAACAGTCTGCCTGTTGTGGATTCCTTAACGTTGCCATATCCGTCCTAAGGTCGCCGTCTCGAACGACTAGGCTTCGTTCTTATCGGCTGTCTATGTCTGGGGCTAGCCCCACGCTGACCTCTGCTCAGAGGTCAACATGCCAGACGACTTTCACCTTTGGGAGTCCAATTCTCGCGAATGCGGACGCCCAGCCCTACCGATCTTACTGGTCATTCGGGCATTATTCCCTACAGCATTCGCTAGCTTGCCCATGGCAGTTTCACTGCGGATAATTCCGCTCCGCTGTTGCAGTATCATCGCAGGCTTGTGCCTGCTCCACCCTTCATGTCTAATCTTTCAATTAGACACCGTAAGTAGCGATTCGTGACGCGCTGTAGAACCTGTTTCCTCGGCGGAAGGTAGCCTTTCCCCCAGCTGCGCAGGTTTCGATGTGCCTCCTCAGGTAGCCGTAGTATTCGCGCGAGACATCGATCTTTGGCGGGAGCTCGATGTCCGAGATTCTCATCTCGAACAGGTTTACCCGCTTCGATGTCGAGTCTGTCAGGAAGAGAACTACCACTTCGCTTGATTTCAGGAAGGCGACTTTTGCAAAGGTGGAATCGTAAAAACTATTCCACCGCCGTTGGATGTTGTTGCCGTACTTCTCGCGCAAGAAGGTGAAGAGTTTGAGATACTCTTCCTTTGGAACGTTGATGATTTCGATACTACGCCGAGTGTTCGCTGCAGGGGTATGATGTCCTATTGGAGGTCGTTGTTCAAGGATTTGTAGCTGCTTTGGTTGATTAAGATGGTTGGCTTGTTTGGGGAGTCCGCCTCGGAAATAATATGGGGGTCTTCTGTTGGACATTTACACAGTGACCTCCTTTGCACCGAGAAGAACGTCGACACGGTTCTTTCTGCTGTTGTTGTTCTGCTTTTGCGACGCACTCTGCTGAAGTGCTGAGGGTGCTGATGTTTCTTCCTTCGGAAAAGTTGCGAAAATTTCCTCAAGCGTCTTGACGCGTTTACCAAGATCGCCTAACACTGAAGCGACATCCGGATCCGCAAGCTCCTGAGCCGGTTGCCCCTGTTTCATTGAAGATTTTAGAAGTGGCAACTTGCCGTTGTTCATGAGTGAGGTACACCCTTCGGCGATCAAACCTGCCGCTGATACTGAAAAGACGGCCACAACAAGTACCGTGGCTGTTCCAATCATAGACACAGCGGTGTCCATCCCCAGCAGAGGCACGACAAACCACAGGAAGAGCAGTGACGCGGCAGCTGAAAAGATGAGTTTCTTCACTGACATTCTTACATCACTTCCCTCCTTGCCTTAGTTGTTCCTTGCAACCTGTCCGTAGCCTGTTTCGGGGAGGATGCAGGAGCTTGCGCACATATTCGCCATATTTGGACAAGATACCTTGCTTCTGAGTCAGAGAGACCGATTACGATGTCCATTTGGTCTAGCCGATCAATTTCTTGAGCCATTAGGGGTTGCATCTGACTAGAACCCCTCCCCAAGATCGACTGAGAAGTAGCACACGACTCCTCCAGCTTCGCGCTTGTCAAGGTCCTGCCTTAACTCGCGCAGTGTTCGCAGCCGTTTTTCGTCGTCGTTCTTCAATTCGTTCTTTCTTCCATTCATTGGAGGTCACCATCGTCCGAGACACGAGATCTTAGCAGTAGAGCTACATTGAAAGGAAGGAGGCAAACTGCAAGCTGCTCTCTGACTTCGAAAGTTGATTCAATCGAATTACGCGAGTCCAGCTCTCCCTCTGACTGTCCAAATCATTGGAGAAACGCAAAGAGGGAAGGAAAACTGGTATCGCCACGCTCGCATGAAAAGATGATTCGAAGTTCGGAATCACCTTGGATCCCCAGCCATGCGGCACTTGTTCCATGGTCAAAAAATGGATGGATCACGAGCGCATATCACCCTGGTTTTTGGGTTTGCCGTGCAAGGGCAATGCAGAGGTGAGTGGGGAGGTGAATTCCTAGCTTCTCCTCCATCTCCTACGAAAGGGAAGAGCAGTTTGTTTCACGTCATGGCGCAGCGGATTACGTGCCTAGGACGTCTGCTTGTATTTCTGCACCAGACGCTATCATTTTTCGTTGATTGTGTGTTTATGTCAAACTAGAAGTGGACAGCAATGAATAATTTTGTCAAGTGGACAAAATCGGATGTGTCTACTTCTTGTCAGAAAAGGTTCACAACTTCCAGTACGACTGGCGACTTGGCGTCCCTACAGGAGACGCGGTCAATTGCCGATGCACGTACGGGAAAACACACACAATATGATAGATGCCTATCTAAACGATGGTTTGCTTAAAACGCAAGTGGACACCGTGCTAAACGGGATGTGAGAAAAAGTGGACACGACAAAATTTGTCTACTTTAGAAAGTGGACAAAATAGAAATTGTCCACTTCCACCCCTTGGCCGAAGTGGACAGATTAAGAAGTGACTACTCTG
>JAKAPU010000073.1 GCA_021806865.1 archaeon | reverse complement strand
TCAGGTGGTGAACTACTTCGCTCCCACCTCTCGTTATGGAAAGCCAACGGATTTCATGTATTTCGTGGACAAGTGTCATCAGGCAAAAATCGGAGTAATCCTAGATTGGGTTCCAGCTCATTTTCCAAAGGACGATTATGGTCTTGCATTCTTCGACGGTACACACCTCTACGAACATTCCGATCCCAGAATCGGCGAGCATCCGGATTGGGGCACTCTGATATTCAACTACTCGCGAAATGAAGTCAAAGAATTCCTAGTCTCTAACGCCCTGTTCTGGCTAGACAAATATCACGTTGACGGTATGCGTCTGGACGCAGTTGCTTCAATGCTCTACCTCGACTATTCAAGAAAACCAGGCGAATGGGTACCCAACAAGTACGGGGGTAGAGAAAATCTCGATGCGCTTGAATTCCTGCGCAACCTGTCTCACACAGTTCATTCTCTGTTTCCAAACACGCTTCTAATTGCCGAGGAATCAACCGCCTGGCCGGGTGTAACCCATAGCGTCAACAAGGGTGGATTGGGATTTGATCTCAAATGGAACATGGGATGGATGCACGACACGCTACAATACTTCACCACGGATCCGATTTTCCGCAAGCACCATCAACGCGATTTGACTTTCGGACTGCTTTACGCTTTCAGCGAACAGTTCATTTTGGTTTTCTCGCATGACGAAGTGGTTTACGGCAAGCGCTCGCTTTTCAATAAGATGCCGGGAGACGATTGGCAGAGGTACGCAAACCTAAGGCTACTTCTCGGATACATGTATGGAAGTCCAGGCAAGAAGCTGCTATTCATGGGATCAGAGTTTGCGCAGTTCAATGAATGGAATTTCAGGACATCGCTTGATTGGGCAAATTCTCGCGGCGAAAGAAATCAGGAGTTGGCAGTCTTCCTACGAGACATTAATGCCCTATATTCTAGCAGAAAATCGCTACACGAATTGGACTTTTCGTACGACGGTTTCGAGTGGATTGATTTCAAAGATACCGAGCAGAGTGTACTCAGTTTCATTCGTAAACCGAGAAATGGGGACAATTTCTTGGTGTTTGTGTTCAATATGACTCCGGTTCCGCGTTACGACTACAGAATCGGAGTTCCAAAGGAAGGCTATTACAAGGAAACACTGAACAGCGATGCTAAAGAGTACGGAGGGAGCGGGATGGGGAATTATGGCGGGGTGGATTCTGATGATGTTCAGTGGCACCAAAGACCGTTTTCAATCAAATTGACTCTGCCTCCACTCGCTGTTGAAGTGTTCGAATACACGAAAAGAGATTGATGATAGTGCAAACCCCCGGCAGACAACAGCGCGTGCCCGAAAGAGAGAGCGCAAAGGTTGCCTCCCCTGGGACAGGTATGCCAAAGAGAAACGATTTCATTGTAATTGAAAGTGTTAGACCACAAATCGATTGTGGCAAGTATCCAGTAAAGCGAATAATAGGTGACACCTTTGTTGTTAGTGCAGACATTGTCAAGTCGGGACACGACAAAATATACGGTGCGATCAAGTACAAACTGAGTGGAGCTTCCAAATGGTCGCTCACCCCGATGACATATTCGTTCGATTCTGACAGTTGGAGTGGCAGTTTTTCCCTTGACTCGGTAGGAACTTATGAATACTTTGTTGTGGCTTGGACCGACCGTTTTTCAACTCTGCTTTCTGCGATTGAGAAATGGGCCGATGCTCATGAAGACACTTCCCCTGACATTGAAGAGATAAGGAAGATTCTGGAGAGTTCGAGGGAAGGTCTTGACGCAAAAGACGATACAACGGTATCTGAAGCGCTGAAAGCAATCAACTCTAGCACGCGAACAGTTGATCTTATCAAAGAACTCGAAGACAAGAGACTTACTGACATTCTGAATAGAGCGGAAGGACAGGATCGTAGCACTTCAAACATCATGAGCGTCATAGTCGATCCTTTGAAAGCGCAGTTTTCGACTTGGTACGAAATGTTTCACAGGTCCCAGGGAAGCGTTGTGGGAAAGAGTGCCACGTTTGCCGACTGTGTGAACAGGCTGGATGAAATAAGACAGATGGGTTTTGACGTTGTATACCTTCCGCCTATTCATCCTATAGGAAAAACGAATAGGCGAGGCCCTAATAATGTGGCAAAGTCCGTTGCAGCAGATCCAGGTAGTCCTTGGGCAATCGGTAACATTGAAGGCGGTCATGATGCAGTCAACAACGAACTTGGAACGCTAAATGACTTCATGACATTTGTCGCGGCAGCGCGAAAGAGAAATATGGAGATTGCTCTAGATCTTGCATTTCAGTGCTCGCCAGATCACCCTTATGTGAAAGAGCATCCTGAGTGGTTTCGGCATCGCAAAGATGGAACGATAAGGTACGCAGAAAATCCACCAAAGAGGTACTACGACATATACCCTCTCGATTTCGAGACAGAAGAATGGCAGGATCTGTGGGAAGAGCTGGCAAGGGTGGTTTTCTTTTGGATTCAGAACGGTGTTCGGATTTTCAGAGTTGACAACCCGCATACAAAGCCAGCGGGATTCTGGGAATGGCTGATTCGAAAAGTGAAATCCGCCCATGCCGAAGTCATATTTCTGTCCGAAGCTTTCACTCAGCCAAAGAGCATGAAACTACTTGCCAAACTTGGATTTACACAATCCTATACTTACTTTGCTTGGAAGAACACAAAATACGAACTGATCGATTTTCTAAACGAGTTTGTTCTTTCGGATGTCTCAGAATACTACAGGGGGAACTTTTTCACCAATACACCTGACATACTCCATGAATACTTGCAGCAAGGCGGCAGACCTGCTTTCAAGATACGGCTAGTTCTTGCTGCGACGCTTTCCTCAGCTTACGGAATTTACAATGCATTTGAACTATGCGAGAATAGAGCAAAGGCTCCAGGCTCTGAGGAGTACGCGGATTCGGAAAAGTACCAGTACAAAGTTTGGGATTGGAACAGACCGGGAAACATCAAGGAGTACATCGAGAAGATCAACAGGATAAGGAGAGAAAACCCAGCTCTCCAAGAGACAAGAAACCTGCATCTGTTCAGATCGGACAGCGAACACATTCTCTTCTACGGAAAGTGGAATAGGGACAGGTCAAACGTGATTTTCGTCGCAGTAAATCTCGATCCGAAATCAGTACATGAATCAACAGTCTATGTGCCACTAGCGGAACTCGGCATTAACCCACAGGTCCCGTATACTGTGCGAGATCTCATCACTGGGAGCGAGTACCACTGGCATGGTGAATCGAACTATGTCAAACTCGACCCAAACTCAGAACCGGCACACATTTTCCGAGTCGAAATAACCGAGTCTACTATTCATCGATACTGACACTACACGAGTGGCACAGCAGACAGATCTGAAGGAAGCAGATCAGACAAGTAGCTTGAAATCAAGAACAGCAGACCAAATGAGGTCTACGATTTCCTGCGCATTACAACTACCGACCTGCTCTCTAGTCGATAGATTGTTCCTCCCCCGACTTCTTTGAGGCCTGACGCGTTGCCAGTGAATGTATCGACTACGACTTCCCAGCGATCTGCAACTTTGGGAACTGTAAAGGGAACAGGACTGGCATTTGCATTGAAAAGTATCAGAAGAGTTTCATCAGCAATTCTTTGACCCTGTTCGTTGAACTCGTACATTGCATCTCCAGATAGAATCATTCCTATTGTGTGAATTTTCGACTCGTACCACGCGGCCTCGGTCATCTCGCTTCCGTCCGGCTGCAGCCATGTAACGTCTTTCAGCTCACCGAACAGTTTCTTGCCCTGGAAGAAGTGCTTTCGACGAAGAACCAGATGAGCCTTGCGAAAGTGTATGACCTTTTTCGTGAATTCCAGCATAGCTTTGGCGTCTTCGGTGAGATTCCAGTTGAACCAGCTGATTTCATTGTCCTGACAGTATGCATTGTTATTTCCCCGCTGAGTCCGAGCGATTTCATCTCCCCCGAGCATCATCGGAACTCCCTGAGAGAGAAAGAGAGTGGAAATGAAATTACGCATTTGTCTTTGTCTGAGCTCAGAAATCTTTGCATCCACCGTAGGACCCTCGACTCCGCAGTTCCAGCTCAGATTGTCGTTGGTTCCGTCACGATTGTCCTCCTGATTCGACTCGTTGTACTTTTGGTTGTAGCTGACGAGGTCGAGCAAAGTAAAGCCGTCATGGCAAGTAACAAAGTTGATGCTTGCATGCGGACTTCGCGCGTTGTCCTGATAGAGGTCGCTGGAACCAGTGAGTCGATACGCCATTTCTGGAACCTGGCTCTCATCTCCACGCCAGAAACGCCTTATCGAATCCCTGTATTTTCCGTTCCACTCCGCCCAGAGTGTTGGAAAGTTTCCCACCTGATATCCCCCTGCGCCTAGATCCCAAGGCTCTGCAATCAGCTTAACCTGGGAGATCACTGGGTCTTGTTGAATAATGTCGAAGAAACTTGATAGATGATCCACCTCGAATAGCTCTCGAGCCAGAGTGGAAGCAAGATCAAAACGGAACCCGTCTACATGCATCTCAAGCACCCAATATCGTAGACTGTCCATTATAAGCTGGAGAACGCGTGGATGCCTCATGTTCAGGCTGTTTCCGGTCCCAGTGAAATCGGTGTAGTAGCGCTGGTTTTCAGGCGCGAGCCGGTAATACGAAGTGTTGTCTATTCCTCTGAAACTCAGAGTTGGGCCGAGATGATTTCCTTCGGCCGTGTGGTTGTATACAACATCCAATATTACTTCGATACCAGCCCTGTGTAGCGTTTTGACCATATCCTTGAACTCCTTCACTTGTTGACCCATTGCGCCAGTACTCGAGTATCTGCTGTCCGGAGCGAAATAGCCGATCGTATTGTAGCCCCAGTAGTTCTTCAGTCCTCCATCGACCAACCGCTTGTTGTCAACATGATGATGAATCGGAAGCAGTTCTACTGCAGTGATGCCTAACTCCTTTAGATACCTGATTACATGATTAGAAGCTAATCCGGAATAAGTCCCACGTTTTTCGTCAGGAACATTTGGATTCAGACTTGTAATTCCCTTGACATGAGTTTCATAGATTATTGTCTCATTCCAAGGAATCCTAAGGAGTTGGTCCCCTTCCCAATCGTAGTCAGTGTCTATCACAACGCATTTTGGAAGAAAGGAACTGGAGTCTCGAGTGTCGAAAGAAACATCGTTTTTCTGTTCGCCATACACGTAACCGAACATCGAATCATCCCATCGAATCGACCCTGCAATTGCCTTTGCGTACGGATCTATCAGTGCTTTGTGTTTGTTGAATCGTAGACCACGCTCGGGTTCGTACGGACCGTCAACTGAGAAAGCGTAGAGCTGACCCGGAAGGAGATCAGGCAAGTATGCATGCCAGACATGCCCTGTTCTCTCTTCAAATGGAACCCTTTCCTTGAGCCTGGATGGATTTGCTATGTCAAAGAGAAGTAGCTCCACAGCAGTAGCATTCTCTGAGAACAAAGCAAAATTGACCCCATGTCCGTCCCAAGTAGCTCCGAGAGGATACGGTTTTCCTGGCCAAGTCCTCATCGCTTCTTACTCCTTTCCTCGTTGATACATCAGACCCAAACCAATTATGTCAATTCGGTTTGGGTTGCTGTTCAGTCGCGTTGCTTGTATTGATTAGGTCAATGATGCCTCGTATCGGAATTATGGCCCAATCTGGTCTATTGTTTAACTCGTATCCAACTTCGTAAATTGCTTTTTCAAACAAGTAAGCATCGAGCATGAGAGATAGGCTTTCAGTCTTGGACGGAATTATTCCTGATCCCTTTACGGTATCGGCATAAGAAGAAAGATATACTCGAGAAATAGCATTTGACCAGACTTGTACTAATTTCTTCAACTTGTCTTTCTCTCCCACCTGCTGCAATACGACAGATTTCAGTACGTATGAGTACGCAACATATTGAAAAGAACGCAACATAGCAGCCACATCTCTGAGCGGTGACCGCTTGGTTCTTCTTTCGCCAATAGATCTCAAAGGCTCCCCTTCGTAATCAATAATCACGAAGTCGCTTCCCGTGTGAAGTACTTGCCCGAGATGATAGTCTCCATGTATCCTTGCGCGTACTGCATCAATAGTTACACTCTTCAAGGCGTTGAATTTTTCAAGCAACTTCGATTGCATGCTCAAGAGCTCTGAGATACCTTTTGCAACCTCCTCGTTCACTTCAGCAACAGAAGGAATCTGACTGAATACCCTTGTCGCATAATTGGTCATAGATTGCGCGATCGATACCTGATACAGATAGCCAAAGGGCTCAGGCGCGAAGTCCGGATCCTCGGTTTCTGCAATCAGAGCCAAGTGAAACTCGCCTGTTCTCTTAGCTAGAAGTTTCACTTTCTCAACAAAAGGAGTTCCCAGCAACTCAAGAAGTGACTGTGGAAGAGGCGTTCTGTCTACCAAGGGACCTGTTGCGACTGATTTATTCCAGAATTCATTGTTGGCAAGGGCAGATTCAGCAAATCGTCCAAAATTCTCTGAGAAAAGGCCCCATGCATCACCTTCATTTTGGAGATAATCTTGAAGAATCATAAACGCAGCTGGCTCAGATTCTGGAGTTTTGTATTCGGCAAAACCCAAGAGCCTTGGAGACGAACTAAATCCATGTTTGGCAAGAACCGAACCTATCTCGATCTCAGGACTTTTCCCATCTTCGACGCGACGGATCAACTTTAAGAAGAGTTTATCTCCATATACGATAGATGTGTTACTCTGATCGACCCTCAAAACTCTGGAAGCGATTCCGTTCGAAAGAACTTTCTCACCTAGATGATGTGTAGTAAGTGTTCCAGAGATTTCGCAATTGTCGCCTTCAAATGATCTCTTCTTGGTGACGAGGCTTAACAACTTTGCTCTAAACGATTCGTCGATTACTCCCTCATGCAAAGTGGCCTTCTGCTCTTTGCCTAGATCGACCATTGCGATTATGGAATCACGATTGTTTTCGCCTAGTTGAAGCGAGATGTCTGTTGGCGTGTATGCCACAGTCAGAAAATATGCTTCCGGAAGC
Organism: archaeon; assembly: GCA_021806865.1. The sequence continues at coordinate 4,628 of JAKAPU010000073.1, read as the reverse complement.
CCTTCCTTGTAAGAGACATCAACTACAATGACAAAGTGCTGCGTGCGTTCCCTCTCAGATACGAGTGGAATGGTGCTACGAATACGAACACTCTCCAGTAGTCTGCCCTTGCCTTCAAACCACCTACTGGCTTGAAGGTACTCAGGAAGGATAAGAGACTCGAGAGCAAGCTTTGATTTACCGGTAAACAAGCTCGCCGCACTCTTCTGTCCCTTAATCTGCCGGATTTCAGAACGTACAAGTTTGAACGGAGAACTAGGGTTCTTCGTCATGCTGAAGACATAATAGCCGTATGGTCCAAATGTGAGTCTATAACTTGACTCGGTAATGCTTGGAAAGAGCGTGCCGCCCAAAAGATCGTTCAACGAGTACCCCGCATAAGGGAAGAGGTTCAAGTCCGCATACTGTGTTCTTCCTGAAAGATTTGCGGCAACAAGTACAATCTCATCGCCCAATCTGCGAACGTAGGAGATTATTGTTGCGTTTGCGGGATGTAGAAACTCAATCGACCCTCTGCCGAGCGATCTATAGTGCTTCCGCATTGCAATTATCCTCTTCATCCACCATAGCAGAGAGGATGGATCGTTCTGCTGGTTCTCTACGTTGACCACTTCATAGTGATATTGCGGTTCAATCACAACTGGGAGATACAGTTTCTGCGGGTTTGACTTTGAGAATCCCGCGTTCATGTCTGCGTTCCACTGCATAGGAGTACGAACTCCGTTCCTGTCACCCAGGTAGATGTTGTCACCCATACCTATCTCGTCTCCGTAGTATATCAGTGGAGTTCCTGGAAGTGTAAACAGCAGCGCGTTCAACAGTTCGATTTTTCTGCGATCGTTACCAAGAAGAGGAGCTAGTCTTCTCCTAATTCCGAGATTGAGTCTAGACTTCTTGTCTCTTGCATATGCCCTGTACATGTAATCACGTTCTTCCTCTGTCACCATTTCTAAGGTGAGTTCGTCGTGGTTGCGAAGGAAGACTGCCAATTGTGCCGAGTCTGGTATCTTTGGAGTTTGCTCTAATATTTCGACAATTGGAGACCTGTCTTCCATCTGTACAGCCATAAACATCCGTGGCATGAGCGGGAAGTGAAACGCCATGTGGCATTCGTCTCCTTGTCCGAAGTAAGCAGCTGCGTCAGTAGGCCATTGGTTTGCCTCAGCAAGCAACATGCGATTCTTGAAATTAGCATCGATGTGGGCTCGGAGCTTTTTGAGAAATTGATGAGTTTCGGGTAGATTTTCGCAGTTTGTGCCTTCTCTTTCGAACAGGTATGGAACGGCGTCAAGCCGCAATCCATCGACTCCCAATTTCAGCCAAAAGTCAACAACATGTAACATCGTTTCTCTGGTCAATTCGTTGTCAAAATTCAAATCAGGCTGATGCGAATAGAACCTGTGCCAGTAGTACGACTTCGCCACGTTATCGTAGGTCCAATTAGATGCCTCAAAGTCTTTGAAGATTATTCGGGCTTCCTTGTATTTCTCCGGCGTATCGCTCCAAACGTAGAACTCGCGCCATCTGGATCCTGGCTCAGCAACTCTCGACTTCTTGAACCAAAGGTGCTGATCTGAAGTGTGGTTCAGCACAAGCTCCGTAATTACTCGTATTCCTCTAGAATGCGCTTCGTCAAGAAAGTCCTTGAAATCTTTCAGCTTACCATACAGTGGATGAACGTCGAAGTAGTCTGAAATATCATATCCGTCGTCCTTGAGTGGAGAAGGATAGAAAGGAAGCAACCATATCGTGTTAATTCCAAGGTCGGTTAGATAATCAAGCTTGGAGGTTAGTCCTCTGAAATCCCCGATTCCATCTACAGCAGTATCATAGAAGGTTTTTACATGCAACTCGTAGATGATGGAATCCTTGTACCACTGGGGATCATCATTTAGGTTGTCCTCTCGTTTCATTTTTCTGAACGTCGCTTTACTCCGAGTGTTTAAGTCAATATTAAAGAAATCTCATATCTAGAAAAGAATCCTATTTGCTTCTCGAGTCAACCGTCTCACTTTCGAAGTATCTCTTCCTCAGATATTCCTCGACCCCCAGACCTCCAGGGCTATCTGTCACAACATCCGCCACTTCTTTTAGAGCAGGAACAGAATTTGCCACTGCCACACGAAAGTCTGCCGGGGCAAAGAGAGCTAGATCGTTCTCACCATCTCCAAAACAGGTCAGATAGATGCTGCTTGTTGAACCGTAGTGCGCCACTGCTGTTGAAACTCCGGTTCCTTTGTCCACTGATGGAGGGAGCACCATGACGCTGTCTTTGTTCGGAGTTATCTTTGCATCGAGACCGCTCTTTCTCAACACAGATTCTACTTGATCGGCATACTCTCTTCTTGAGGTGCCCATCACTTCGAAAAAACGGATCGGAAAGTCAGAATGTGCAAAAACCTGCTTCGCGTTGATAGCCCACTCCTTTCCGATCATATGCGTTTCTTGAGTATCGCAAAAATGAGACACAGCCCCGTTTTCGGCAACGAGAAAAGAAAAGGGCATTCCCAGGTCTTCGTTGACCGATTTTAGATGTTCGAGTTGCCTTCCTGATACTATTCCCATGATCGCAACTCGCTTATCCTTGAGCTCATCAAGGACTCGCTTTGTTGGTTCTGGTATCTGAGCTTCTGCCAGTGTGAGCGTTCCATCGTAGTCGAACATTAGTACTTCGTGGATCGATTTTGGCGTCTCGATCACCACTCGACGGATCGCATGCACCTGGTAACGAGAAAGGAAAGATTAGACCTCTTGGGCTACTCTTTGTCTATGAACTCGTTCGGGTTGGGCGGCTCCGGCGATAGTCCTTTTCTCTTCCTGATGTCTTTGACGATCTGAAGCAACATCGAATTGGGCACAGGCTGCCAAGCTTTGAAGTAAGTGTTCCACATTGCTTTGCCAGCGGTTGCGCCTCTCATTGCTTCTGAAAGGTCGAACGTTTCGGATGTTGGAATCTCTCCCTGGATGATAGTGATGACCTCTTTCTGTTCCACGTTGAGCATCTTTCCTCTCTTCCCTGAGATTACTCCTGCAATAGATCCAATTTGCTCTGCCGGACACTTGATCTCCAGTCCGAGTATCGGTTCTAGAAGAGTTGGCTCTGCTGAAAGAGCCGCTCCGAGTACAGCTCTCCTTGTGGCGGGCATCAACTGAGCATAAGTTCTATGTGCGGGATCCTCGTGTGGCACGTAGTGTGTCAGAACGACTTTGAGACCTCTGCAGAATTCGTATGCTAGCGGTCCGTTTGTCATGACATCGTTGAAACCAGCTCGTATAGAATCCATCGATTCCTGCAGGAATTGGACACCCTTTGTCTCTTCGAGCAGCATGTTTCCCTTGTCGTCGACTGTTACGACTGATCTTGCCTCGTCGGCATCCCAGCCGTGCTCCCTGAGTATCTTTGCGACTGTCTTTTTGTCTGTGTTCTCGTTGAGCTGACCAGTTCTAATTAGCTCGATGATATCAGCCGGAAGTGGCTCAATCTTGATGAATATCTTGTTGTGTCTGTTAGGCGATCTTGACATGATCGGACCAGCTGCAGTTCTCACAGTTTCACGGTAGTTGACAAGCGGAGGTGTTGTTACTATCTCTATCTTTTGATCCTGAATCAGCGTGGTGGCAATTTCAAGGTGCAGAACTCCCATTCCGGCAAGTAGCTGCTCGCCAGTTTCCTCATTTATCCTCACTACCAGGTTCGGATCTTCTATGGTCAGACGCCTCAGAGCTTCGACTAGCTTTGGTAGGTCCTTTGGATGCTTTGGCTCTATCGCTATAGTGACAACCGGCTCTGAAACGTATTTGATTGACTCGAATGTTGCAATGTCCTTTATGGAAGAAATTGTTTCTCCCGCTCTCGCATGTTCCAGTCCCAACAGAGCTGGAATGTTTCCTGCAGTAAGCTCGCCCACAATTTCTCTTTGAGCGCCCATGTAGAAATTGACAGACTGGATTCTCTCTTCGCGCTTTGCACCCAGTAGGTAGACGGTGTCACCGTCTCTCACAGTTCCAGAGAAGAGTCTACCCGTAGCGACTATTCCCGCTTGTGGGTCCACGTTGATGTTTGTTACCATCATGACTGTCGGCCCATTGTCATCGCATGCCAACAGAGCCTTTCCTACGTCGCTTTCAAGATCGCCAGTCCAGATTCTTGGGATCCTGTACTTCTGGGCGACGTGGGGTGGTGGGTGATGTTTGATCACCATCCCAAGGACCGCTTCGTGGAGCGGAGCCCTTGCAGCGAGGTCTTTGACATCGCCACTAGTGTAAGCAGTGTAAACATCACCAAAGTTCACGCCCTTCTTCTTTGCAATCTCGGCGTTAAAGCCCCAGCGATCTTTCGCAGAACCAAACGAGACGCTGCTGTCAGCTATGGACACTTTCCACTTTTGTTTAAGCTCTGGCTCTGCATAGATTTCGATGAGTCGATTGAAATCATTAACGATGTTTGCGATCCACTTTTGCATCGCGTCCTTGTCGAGCCTCAGTTCCTTTACGAGCCTGTCAATCTTGTTGATGTAAAGAACCGGACGCACTCTTTCTTCCAGCGCCTGCCTAGTCACAGTCTCGGTCTGGGTCATGATACCTTCCACGGAGTCGCTCACGACAACTGCGCCGTCAATAGCCCTGAG
>JAKAPU010000072.1 GCA_021806865.1 archaeon | reverse complement strand
TGACCAGTTAGTGTTGGAGTTTGCTACCGAAAGAGCTGGAAATCTCTCCGTTTTGGAAGGTCTGTCTGGTGAAAAGGAACTGGGACTCGGAGTGGTCAATCCCCGTACGGATGTAGTTGAGACGCCGGAACAGATCGCAACTAGAGTCAGAACAGCGACAAAGTATTTCGATCCGTCTCGTATTTACCTCAACCCCGATTGCGGCTTCGCCACCTTTGCCGAGACCCCGCTAAACTCAGCAAAGTCTGCATACGCAAAACTGCACGCGATGGCAACGGCAGCGAGTGACCTGAAAAAGGCCGTTGCTGGCTAGGTCCAGAGGAGACCATCTATATTCGATTCACTGAAGGCAACAGTTAATCAAACACAAGATATTCGTATTTCCTTGTTAGGGTGCAATATATGATAGCTTCGGCAGGCTGTGGGGATGGCCTTGATTTTGAGCTTCCGGTAGGGCTCATCAATTCCTATCTTCATAGTTAGGGCGAAGTCTACAAGTTTGAAGTTCTTTGGCTCAATTCTGGCACTGCTGCCTCAATTGTGCCGGGTGCACGGACAAAGGGAGAGTCTCATTGCGCGGTTTTGGTCTAACCCATTATTGAACAGTGGCAGGATTCTTCACTAGTCAGCTGTATAATAGAACGGCCTTTCGTATTATGCTAGTAGCTTTGAGGCCTTTCTCCTCACTTCTTGCTTGCGATTAGTTTGAAGTCGTCGCTTCCATCTCGCAACAAGGATATGTCAAAGTCTTTTCCCACTACTTCTCTGAACACATCTGTAAGTTCTAGCGTTCTTATGCCACCTCGAAGTATCTTGTTTTCCATAAAGATGGGATCAAAATCGATATTCAATGCTTCTTGCGCAACAGTTAGCAGCCATAACTCCGAGGGATTTACAAGGCGGGCATTTTCCATTTGCGAGTTTGCGTAGTCAAGAGCTTTCAACCCATCCGGAAGAATCTTAAGAAATATGCTCCGTTCTGGAAGCTGGAAGACCGCGTCGTATTCCATGCTTCCGCCTGTATCTTCGGGATACCGAAGCGAAACTGTGCTTCCCGCCTCTTTTGCAGCAAATCTCTTCCTTAGATAATTTTCCATGGTAACTAAAGTGGTTCTCTTATCGATGCGCAATGATAGCTTCCCATTCTCAAACTCAGGTTTGAGATTTTCGACATATCTGAATGCAGTCTGCAATTCTTGCTGCTCATATTCTATTCTTTGATTGTATTTGTCAACCATTCCAAGAGCTATTGATGTCGGATCGATCATTCTTCGCGCTTCAAGATACTTGTCCACAACATAGGGAAGAAATCCGATGAGAATCTTTCGCCTATCTTCCCGTTCTATTGACAAGTACTTCTGCGCCTGAGTTGTTCTTAACCTCGTTCGATATATGTGGCTACCCAAACAGGTTCGGGTAACTCGAAATATAATTGCGAAACGCAACATCGTAAGGTTGCTATTCAAATGAGTTCGAAGAAAAAGTCCGCAAAATCTGAAAAGATGGTGGCGGCAACCGATTCGAAAGAATCTGGGAGCGTGTCGAGCGGCGTTTTCGACGGCATACGAAAGGAGAAGGTCAGCAGAAGAACGTTCCTTAAAGGAACCGTGGCCGCGGCTGCTGTCGTGGGAGTTTCTGGTGCTGTAATTGGAAAAAGTCGACTAGCTTCGTCGCAGAGCACGGTAGTAGCTACCCAGCAAACAGATCCTTTCGCTTCTCAGAACATTACTCTCAACGTAAATGGCGTAGACTATCCAGTTACAGTCGAGCCTCGTGACATGTTGGTCAACGTAATCAGAGAACAGATCGGATTAATCGGAACCAAACGCCCCTGCAACAGAATGGAGTGCGGAGGCTGTTCGATTTTGATCGACGGCGTTCCTTACAATTCATGCCAGTACATTGCACTTAGGGCTATCGGAAAGAAGATCTTGACAACCGAAGCAGGTGTGGCCAGTACAGCCGCTGGAGCACCAGCTCCAGATCCAATAGTAGCAGCTCTACAGAGTGCATTCGTAGAAGACGATGGTGGCCAGTGCGGATTTTGTTCTCCTGGTGAGATAATGACTGCCACCGCTTTGCTGAAACAGAACCCGAATCCGACCGTGGACGAAATTAAGGCGGCACTGGCCGGCAATCTGTGCAGGTGCGGCGACTATCCGAACATAATCGCGTCAGTACAACTTGCAGCAAAGAACCTTGGAGGTGCGTGATGAAGTATGTCACAATCAGGTCTGATAGACAACCCGAACGTTGTGAACAGGGACATATACGCTAGAATTACGGGCCAGCGGTTGTACGCTTCTGATATCTATGCTAAGGATATAGGTGCCAGTAGCATGATCTACATGGGCTTGGTTACTGCGCCGTATCCGCGAGCCAAGGTCACGAAACTTGACGTTAGCAAGGCACAGGCCGCTGGATTTGTCACTTTAGTCGGTAGTGACCTTCCAGCATACGATTACTTTTCGTACACGCGTTCGTATCTTCCGGTGACTAGCGACACTGTCATCTATGCGGGTCAACCAATAGCTGTAGTTGGCGCACCAACTCCAAATGGCGTTGTTGATGCTCTAAACCTTATAGACGTTGAGTACGAGGCTCTGCCATATGTTTTTGACCCAGAAGACGCGTTAAAGTCCACTGCTCCTCAGCTTTACCCGGGTGGAAATTCGTTTACCCCTCCGATAAATATTTCCTTCGGAAATGTCAGCACAGGCTTTTCGCAATCTGACCAAGTAGTCGAAATCGACAACCTATATGCAGGTTATCACCAACACTTCGAGCTCGAGCCAGTCAATACCACCGCTTACTGGAACAATGGCGTGTTGTATATCTGGGAGAAAACTAACTACGTGTTCGGAGATCAGTCTACTTTAGCCCAGTACTTCGGAATACCTGTTTCTGATGTGGTTGTGAGAGAGGCGATGGGAGGAACCACGAACGCCGCGGCTGGTGGCATGTTCGGAAACGCCACTGGAGCGGATTATCACATACTTGCTGCTGCTATGGCAAAGAAGGTAGGGGCTCCAGTAAAGTATGTAGCCAGGCGGCTGGACAACGCCCTAAACTCGACCGCCCGTTTCCCGGAAAAAGCAAACATCAAGGTGGGCGGCACGAAGGCAGGTAAACTCTTGGCAATTCAGGCAACAATGTATTACGATGGCGGCGCTCGTGGAGGTGTAATCGATGGCGACGACGACCTTTATACTGGATACGCAGTTCCCAACTTTCAGATGGACGTGTACGGAGCCAACACCAATTCTTATGGCGCCGGCATGTACATGAGGGATGTCGGCGAGAGTCAGGCTCATTTCATCTTGGAATCGGCCATCGATCAGCTTGCACAACAGCTAGGAATTGACCCCGTTACTTTCAGGTTGAACAATATCCGAACAAATCCAGGTGCAAAGGATCCCGTCGCTGGAACGCCATACGCTCAAATTAATGAGCCACAGACCTTCCAGCAGGCCGTTGACGCCTTCAACTGGAGCGCCAAGTGGAAAGGTTGGGGACAAGTGAATCTGCAAGGCACAAAGCTGACCGGCGTGGGAGTAGCTTACTTGAACAGCAACAAAGGCTCGGCGTTTCCTCCCTCTAGTGCGCAAATACAGGTTAACCCTGATGGGTCGGTGATACTATACAGTGGTCACGTTGACCAAGGAGCTGGCACTACTACTACCATTCCAATCGAAGGAGTTTCAGCACTGGGCCTTACGTCGTTCGACAACATGACGTACTACTGCGGTGACACATCGATCAACACCGATTCCTCCGTTACAGCAGGTAGCCAGGGAAGCAGGAATGGTGGTACGGCAATGATCGCAGCAGCCAAGGAACTGGGCAAGCAATGGTTTCCAATCGTCGCCGCGAAACTTGCAACAGGTACGCAAGCGAGCAATCTGGCGTTCGGCAATAACACCATCTACGATACGACTAACCCTAGCAATTCGATGTCGTTCAAAGATGCGGCGGCATTACTCACTCAGCCTTTGAAGGTGTCTGCGAACGCTACTCCTGAGGTGCTGGCCGGTTTCGCCTATACCCATCGCGTTACTGGCGCCAAACTCGTCGAGATACAGGTTGACACCGAAACCGCCGATGTGCATATTGTGAATTCGGTTAGCTCCATCGATGTTGGGCGAATCCTATGGTACAAGGGTGCGTACGCACAGAACGAGGGCGGCTTCATCGGACTTGGTATCGGTTCAGGTCTGTATGAGGAGACTATCCATGATACGACAACCGGCTTGCCATGGTCTGGAGGCTACCTCAATCCGAATTTCAATGATAACAAGGTTCCCACAATCATGGAAACTCCTGACAACCACACCCCGATTGTAAATGAGTCCGTCCCAGACCCTACAGGTCCATTTGGCGCAAAAGGAATGGGCGAACCCTCCCTTTGCGCAACAAGTGCTGCAATCGCAAATGCCCTAAGCAATGCCCTTGGAGGATACAGATTCTCTAAGACTCCGATCAGACGTGAGGATATTGTCGCGGCCCTTGAGTGGATGCAGCAGAATGGTAAGCTATAAGGAGAGTGAAAGAATATGAGCACTTCAGAAGTTCCAAAATTCGGATACCTGCAAGCAACATCGGTTAACAACGCGATCTCGCTGCTGAATAAATATGGAGACCAGGCGAGGATAATCGGGGGAGCCACGGACGTACTGACTTTGATGAAAAATGGTGTTTCAACACTTACGCCGCAATACTTGATAGACATCTCTGCATTGAATCTGGACTACGTTAACTTCAGCCAGAGTGACGGGTTGAGGATAGGCGCAACCACCGCAGTCAATACAGTGGCACAGAATTCGGACGTGATTTCGAACTACGCCGCTCTTTCACAGGCCGCAGGCTCCGTCGCTTCCCCTCATATCAGAAATCAAGCCACAATTGCGGGAGACGTTCTTCAGGAAGTCTGGTGCTGGTATTTGCGCAATGCATATCCTTCGTGCTGGCGTAACGGTGGGAACTTGTGTTACGCCGCCGAGGGAGGAGACAACCGATACTACCACAGCATTTTCGGGGGCAATCTTTGCTACGGCGTTCATGCCGGAGACATTGCTCCAGCTCTCTTCGCATTAAGCGCCGAAGCAACTATCGCGGGACCCTCAGGACAACGAACGGTGACAATGGATCAATTGATTCCTGGCGTAAGCGTGGTCGACGGTCGCGTAAAGGAGAACATCCTATCTTACAACGAGTTGCTGACAGAGTTTCACATTCCTGTGCCTACCTCAGGAACAAAAAGTGCTTTCTACAAGGTGACAGATCGTGGGACTTTCGATTTCGCACTTGCGAGTGCTGCCGTACGCGCGACGTTCAGCGGAAGCACAATTTCATCAATTAGCCTCGTCCTAGGTGCAGTCGCAAACAAACCACTACGCGCTACTTCAGCAGAACAGTACCTGAACGGGAAGACTCTCTCCGATACCGTTATCTCGTCAGCTGCGGATACAGCTCTCTCCGGGGCCACACCTCTCACAGAGGGAACAGGGAACTCATTTAGAGTATGGCTGGCAAAGGGAGCCGTCAAGAACGCGCTTCGAGCCATCTCCTAGCAAAAAGAAGGGCATACTATGCTATGAGTCCGCCTGAAGTAGCGCAGCAACCCGAAAAAACAGAAGACCTCTCTCTCGAAGAGATTTCTACAAAGTACGCGGGCAGATGGGTCGCGTTAACTGTAACTGCAAGGGATAAGAATCTGCAACCGATCAGAGGAATAGTGGTGGCTGACGAAGTCGACCGCTACCGGCTAAGGAGTCACATCACGAATTATCAAGACATCTGCATAATATTCGCAGGTGGTTCGCCATATCATCTAATGTTGTGATCCAGCAGAACTTTCGGGACTTTCCCACTATATTCGTGAGGCTAAAGGGACTGAGCGGCGTCGTGAGAGAATATCAAGCGTTGGTCGTTCCCACAAGCGAATACTGCATCATCCCGCCCGTTGATGCCTTCGCCCTAGGTTATCCTGTCGCTGGCGGCAGCGACGTGCGATCGTTCAGTCCAAACCAGCTACACTTTGCAAGCTACAGCGGGTACGCCAGAGGTGTCTCTCTTAAGATGCTCGAGGTGGATATAGCTGGTACGACGTTCAAGGATGTTGAGTTTGTCGCCGTCGACATCTTACAGGCAGCAGGTTTCGACGTAGTAATAGGAAAGAGTCTGCTCCAAAACACCAAGCTTCAACTAGATTACGGGTCGCATCAAATGACTTTGGAAAAAGCGGTGACTGCTTGATCTTGAGAGTTGCACTGCGAGATCCTATGCTGACTATATGTAGAGTGAAGGGAACCAATGGTATGGTCAGAGAACTCACTTCGATACTCGACTTCAACTCAGAGTATTGCGCTATGTTTTCAAATGATGCTCTGGCTCTAGGCTATACCGAAGCTTCCTTTCGACCTTCACATTGGCAGAAGACTCATCCAGACAAAGCCCCGTTTATACTTGATTTCCGAGGCATAGAGCGTAGCATCCTCTTCACACTGAAGGAGGTTTCAGTCGGTAGAATGGCTGCTGAGAACGTCGACACCGTGTTGATTGAGCTCGGTATTCCTCGTCTGGTTCCATTCGACATGATAATAGGGCGCTCATTCTTGAAAAACTTCAAGATGACAATCGATATGAAGAAGAGTTCTCTCTCTTTGTCGCGATGAGTACGGAACCTGTAGATATTAGACTTCCACCTATCTGAGAGAGCAGTGCAACTCAAAAAGTAAGTAGCGCCGTAGGGGAGTAACAAGACCCCCAACCTATTCGGGAATTCTCTTATGCATCAGATATTCTTTCTCTATTTTCTAGCGATCGTGGCCGATAATTGATCTCATCCCTGGCCGAGCAAGACCTAGAGTCGAGATTGACTTTGGATAGCACCAATGATTCTAGTGAACATTCGGCCATTACCGTGGCTGTAATAGGTGCGACCTTCAAGACCGCGCCCATAGCAACGAGGGAGAACCTGACAAGAAAGATCACACTTGAAAAACTGGAAAAGTTGAAGAAAGATGAAAATCTGCGAGATTGCGAGTTTGCCATCCTATCTACGTGTAATCGTATGGAAATTTACTTTGCGTGCAAAGCGATAGAGCGAGTTTCTGCTTCACTACTCTCACTGCTAAAAGAGACTGGGCAGTCGAGAGAATTTGAGATGTTCAGTTTTCGGGAAAGAGATGCAGTAGAACATCTCTTCTCTGTCTCCGCGGGACTGGATTCTCTAGTAAAAGGAGAGGCACAAATAGTCTCCCAGGTTCACGATGCTCTCGCGCAGGCAAAACAGTATTCTCTTGCCGGCCCTGTACTATCATTAGTTTTTCAGAGAGCTGTTGCAGCCGGAAGGGAAGTAAGAATTGCAAATCCGTCTTATGCTAACGAAGCTCGTAATTCTATGAGTTTTTCGATAGCGAAATTCTTGGAAAGAGGATTGTCCAGCAAGGATGACGATCTGTCACAAATAGGTGGACCTTTCAAGCCCAATATTCTTGTACTCGGCTCGGGCAAGATGGCCAAGCTTGCTGTTAAATCTCTCGATCGTCAAAAAGTTGGCAAGATCCTTTTGGCCTCTCGTAGACTGCCAACAAATGACATTGGGGCAGATGCAAACATTAGCTTGGAAGAAGTAGCGCCAGAGCTCAGAAAGAATACTGTCGCCGTCATCATCTCCGCGATTTCATCTGATGGATACGTGCTTCACCCTGAGCATCTGAGCTTTCATGAGACCGAAAAAGAAAGTGCTAGTAATCGTCGCAAGCCACTCCTGATTGTCGACATGTCTTTTCCCAGGAGTGTCGATCCAGCCGTGAGAGACATGCGAAATGTGACTCTGTACGATCTGGACGATCTTGCAAGAAAGGACGTTTTAAGAGAAGCAATCGAATCACCGAATCAATCTTCCTATCTTTCCCACGCTGAAGAACTGGTTAGACGCAGATCTTACGAGTGTTTGCAAGCAATAAAGGAAGAGGATTCAGGTGTGAATGATATCTTGTCCAGGCTCTACAATGCGGCCGAAGATATTCGAAGCGATGAAGTTAATGCAGCACTAGAAAGAATGCCCGACCTTTCTGCTAGTGACCAGAAGATCCTCGAAGTAATGTCGCAAAGAATGGTGCGGCGTATCCTGCGCCTTCCAACTGAAAGACTTCGGATAATTGCACGAAATGAGTCCAACGAAGTCAGTAGCGTATATCTTGAGACCATTCAAGAATTGTTTTCTCTAAAAGATTGATGCCGGTTAAGGCAGAAAAAGGTCTGCAAGTTTACTTCTTGTTTGTATTAAGACTAAACTGTTGATCGATTTCTAACCATAGCTACCGCTCAACAAGAGAGCAACTATCCCTTGTAAGCTCCGATATTGCTTTGATTATCTTCGCAAGTTTTGCAGCATCTTCACTCTTGTTGAGAACCAGTTCAACACCTAAACGCTCTGCTTCAGGAGCAATTCTTAGCCCTTCAAGCAGCATGATGACTTTCGCCTGCGGTTTGAATGTGAGTATTTGCCACATGGATTTCTTAGTCCAACTAGATTGATCATAGTCAACTAGAACAATACTAGGTCTCTGTTTAACGAAGATAGAAAGAGCGTCTTTTGGACTAAAAGCTAGCTTTGTTCTAAATCCAGTCGCAACTAGAATGTTGAGTAGTGCAGCTAGTGACTCATCGATCCCATATGTTGTGACTAGTGCGAGTGTTCGATCGGTTTTGCTAGACCCAGCGCTTTCTGATCGACGTTTCTGTTGCGCTGAGAGATCAGTTGCATTCTGCCACTTCCATAAGTGGAACATCAGTTAATCAAGAAGTGAGTACCATTATTGCGATAAAACACGTAAGGCAATTTTCACTGTTGATAATTGAATTAGATCGAATGATGTTGCGCAAAGAGATATCTGCCTTTAACCTTGGTTCGAACGCGCAGTTCGACATTTTCGTTCTCCTAGATTCTGCAGACTAAGCAAACGCCATTTTCATGCAGTGTTACAGGTAGTGTGTTCGGATAGAAAGGATGCCTAAAACAATGTGGGCATGGCAAATACTCAAAATCAGCTGGTGGATGATAATTTAGAGTATTTTGACGCGTGAAAGCCGCGTCTCTGCTTTTTGTAATGAGCTTCATTTCTGGCAATCGAAGATGAGATGGTCTAACTTAAACCCAGATGAGGATTATCAATGATGATAATGGTCTTGTTCACAGTTACGAGAACCAAACGAAAAAATACGTTAACCCAAGATTTCAGTGACTATACAATTAGCTTTTCGTAGAAGATCAAATTCTTGAGGATTTCTTAGAGCCGTTTCCATTTGGGTTTCTTACGTGTCCTTTGATTATCTTGCCCTCGGCGCGTCGAAGTATCTCATCTAAAGTTGACGGCGATATCCCAATCATGGTCGAAAGCTTCCTGAGACTAGTCTTTCTCGGAAAGTGAAAATATCCCAGTTCTTGTGCGAGCCTTATCGACTGCTCTTCACGCAATGTGAGTAGCCCATTCTCTCTAAGATCTCCGACGTCCGCGGTCTCAGCACTAATGCCGCTCTCCGCAAGCTTCTTCAGAAATTCATTAGAGGATTGGCTATCTGCGAATACTACACGCCACCTTGCCTTGGTTTGCTGTGTGGAGCTGAGCTCAAGAGGACAGCCCTTGCAAAACCCGCCTTCCAATGAAGGAAGTCTGCAAATATGCGAGTCACGGGTTGTGATCATACCTGAGGCCCTGTATTCATCAAAGATCTTGAAACTCGAGTGAAATATATTCGGATTTCCAGTTAATCGATCCAAGATATCTCTTACTGGTGAGCTGCTGATTATCTCGACGAACATTGTCATTCCTTCCGGACCGTGCGGTCTACAGCTGACAACCTTCAAGATGGTATCGGGGTCGTCGAGAATAAGTGGGAACTGTTCTTTTTCAATCTCGACAGTCATCTCTCTCAATTTGACTTAGCTCAGGTCTGATCTTATCGGGAACCGGAAGTTGATTATAAGACCATTGACAATTATCACTGGTGGGAACGAGCTCCATTGGTCGTTTTGTCCAGGCAGAATTACCAGTAGCTAATGTGAGCCTCGGACAACGCGCCCCCTAGCATTGTGAGATCAAATTGAGTACGGAGGGGGAGAGCGACAGTATGCCACATTGTGCTCTTGTCTATTGAAAGAGCTTCTGTATGAGTTTCAGTGTGTGTTCTTTTGCAAAGAAAGTCTTTGCAAACATGTCATGCGTGAAGTAATCTCACATGAACCCCGAACCTGTTCGGGATTCATCTTTTCAGTACGAGCCTTCTTGTGACGACATGGATGTTGAAGTAGACTGCATTGCACGAGATAACACTTGAAACTACTCAGAACATCAAGAGTTGGGCCAATTCTATTTCTAGCCAACCAAATGTGCTGATACGAACTGTGAGCTGTAAACCATACGGTTCTCGCGGCTTGTTCGAATTTGTAGAAATATTGAGCGGAGAATCTATCAAAGATATTCTCAATATGATTTCTGCTGAACCAGATGTTCTTTATTCCGAGTTCCAAGTATTCGACAAGTTTCGGGCCTCTGGCATAGTGATTACAAAGCGCGCTCCCGTTTGCAGGCTGATATCCTCAGTGAATGGAATATGCAAAAACTGCCTTCTGACCTCGACTAGCGATAGGAAGAAGACCGCGAGATGGAAGGTTATACTCTCAGGAGAGACGTTGCCCGGAGAGCTCTTGTCCAAGCTTGAGACCGAAGGTCTCAAAGCTAGCATCGTGGATAAAGGAGAAGTGCGAAGAAATGGCTTGCTAACTTTCAAGCAGGAGAGAGCCGTGAAGTTAGCGACCCAGGAAGGCTACTTTCAGTTTCCACGCAAGATAGGGCTGAAGAAACTTTCAGAGATCCTCGGAACGTCCCCATCAACATTGGACGAAATGCTTCGTAGGGCGGAAGGCAAGATCATGAGAACTCACGTTGGGGGGCCAAACGGAACCACTGAGAAGGAGTAGCTACGACGGAATTTTCTTGACTTATGAACCAAGTACGTCTATTCAGTGAATTAGATTTGCAACTGCCATCCGTAAACATCGAGCGCAAAGTCCAGGAGTACTACCGCGAGATCAAGCCTAGCGTAGTCTACTTGCTGGTGTTCACCGCGGCGGCTTCCTATGTTGCGACAGCTGGGTGGGGCTCCTCAGTTCCGATGCTTTTGCTTGTTTCCGCGTCAGTATTTCTTGGATCCGCCGCTGCAAACACATTGGGGAATTACTTCGATCGTGACATCGACGCATTGATGAAAAGGACATGCCTCCGCCCGATACCTTCAGGAAAGATACAGGCGAACCACGCCGCGGAATATGGGCTGGCACTACTTGCGGTAAGCATGGCGATCTCATACTTTCTTATCGGCCGCCTAAGTGCGCTCGTGATGCTCTTCGGTTTCGTGGACTATGCCATAGTCTACAGTTACCTTTTGAAGAGGAGGAGCTGGCTCAACATTATTCTCGGCGGCTTTTCTGGCGTGATGCCGATACTAGTAGCGTATTTTGCGGTGCCGCATCCACTGATTTCACTCCCGACAGCTCTATTCATCGGATTCCTAGTTTTCTTCTGGATACCGGAACACATCTGGTCGCTTGCAATCAGATTCAGAGATGATTATTCCAAAGCAAAGATTCCGATGCTACCTGTTATAGTATCGGAAAAAAGAGCCGTGCAGATAATTGCGATCACAACGATAATGATGGTCGGTTACAGCATGCTTCCTTTGCTCCTTCCTTGGATTCAGCTATACAAGGTTTATATTGGAACGATGTCGGTATTGGGCGCTCTGATGCTTGCGCTAAACATCTGGCTGCTTTTGAAACCATCAGCCAAGAGGGCATGGACAGTATTCAAGATCTCTAGCCCGTATCTGCTCTTTGCATTTTTGGCAATAATGGCTGATGTCCTCATGAGGACGCATTGAGCCCTCGAAGATCTTGTGAGTGTCAATTGGTAGTGAAAAGTGAATGACTTTCGACAACAAGCCTGTTCTCGTATTCTGGGAAACGACTAGGGCCTGCCCGCTAGCGTGCATCCATTGCAG
>JAKAPU010000297.1 GCA_021806865.1 archaeon | reverse complement strand
GATGCTGATTTTCTATTCCATGTCAACAGCCCAACTACCTGGAAATCTGGCTCTGATTTTTACGAGAGGCCTTCATCGACTCCAGTTTACTATGTATTGGTGAACCAAGGGAACAAAATATACTACGTCGGACTGCAACTAGCCGAATTCATGCTTTCCCCCGGGCACAACCTAGGCGGGATCTATATCGCTTATGGGGGTTCGCAGCTTAATCAGATCTCCCTATACCAAGTGAGTACTAGCTCCAACTCCACAGACAAGATTATTGGGCCGACAGCCGCCCTTCAAGCTTTGGACACGAACCCCCAGATCAAGGATCAGCTCACGCTCTTGACCAATCCCACACTTGGCAATGTACTCCCGTACCTACTCAACTCTCAGTTGTACTATTTTATTCCGGTCTATGTCAACACAGGGGCATCATCAGCAGTCATCACAAAACTCGCCTTCATGGTCGTTGTTGACGCAACGAATGGCGTTTCTGCGTTTGGAAGCAGCTCGCGTCAAGCGTACCTTTCATTACTGGCTAGCGAGAACGAAACAGTCCCGATTACCCTAGTAAATAATTCTACCGTCACTCTCGAAACGGTTCTCAATGCATTTACATCGAGAGGCTACAAGATCGCCACGCCTAATTTCGTGAATGTTAATGTTGGATATGACGTCGCATCTGTATCGCTGTCCAACACTTCTTCAGCGATTGTGAATTCCACGGTCAACAGTTTCTTGAAAGAATACGCCGTTCCAAACAGCATTCATACAATCTACGAGTGGTCTGGCAGCGCTAACACGACGAACTTTGGCACGATATCGAGTGTGAATGGCATAAGTGAAGCGTACTACATAAGCGTCCTCGGGTGAATGGAGAGCAAGGAAGACTCGAAACAATTCCTTATTTGAGCGCCTCCAGATTCGGCCACGGCACCGTAAGATTCTACTGCAGTAGTGCTTGCTCTAACCACTTTTCTCCTTTATGGCATTTGAACCTTATTCTATTCCGCTTTGGTCTTGGTGTTCATCGTAAAATTCGTCGAGGTGCCTCAAGCAGGCAGCCAGGACAAAGTCAGTTCGTCGGAAAGAGGTGCAATATGACCGTCAATATCAGTAAAGGCAAAAGAGGAGTAGTGAAATTGTGAAGGGAAGCATCGAACCAGAATTATGGTCAGCTAATGATGAAACAAATATCGACATAGATGAGAACCAGAGTGGTTCGAATCAGGAGCATAATTTTGGAACCTTCAGAAGTCTAAAGTGCAGAAAACATATTGGACTCTTGTGCAGATAGAGCTCGTCCGACACAGAATGCTGTAGAATCTCCAAATTGTGATCTTTTAGCTGCTGGTACACTTGTCTTACTATTTAATCTGGGTCAGGATACAAGTTTGCTGGATATGTTTAGAGCAATCTCTTTCTTCGCATCAATCGCGCTTCATACTTGACAAGCATCGATTTGGAAAAAATGGAGAATTGTTTTAGTACGTTCATCTAACAGAAAGCGTACTGCGTGGGAAAGAGTTATCTATTTCAGCTTGAAAGTGTCAGAAGGCGTAGCGCACTAACTTGTCACTCCCGAGAGTTGGTGAAAACTGGGCAGAATTGCGGGGAACTCGTGCTGAGATCTATCGATACGTCGTGGATCATCCTGGCACGCACTTGAGAGAGATCATGCGGGAATTGGGCATTGGCATGGGTGACCTCCAGTATAATCTGTATGTTCTGAAAAAGCAGGGAGTGATAACTACAGAAAAGAAGGGTCTGCGCAAATTCATCTTTCCTTCTGGCGTGTTCGGCGAAAAACAGAGCGCATTGCTCAGCGCGCTTTCAACAGAAACGCAGAGGCAGATCCTTGTATTCCTGGCTGGCGATGCCAATCGCACGTGCAATCAGATCGCGTCTTTGACCGGCCTGACCTCTGCCACTATTTCATGGCACATGAAACGGCTGCTCGAGCTAGGACTGGTCAATCGTGTAAAGTCAGGCAGAGTTGTGCGCTATCAGCTGCTCGTCGATAAGGTGGAAGTCGAGAAGTTTCTCCGCAGCTACCACCCAAGTTTCTGGGAAAAATTGTCAAACCGGCTTGCGGACATTGTACTTGACCTCTCTGAATCCAGTGCTTCAAGACAGGATTAGAGTTTCTTGTCTCTAATCTTTGTCTTTTCCGCGTACCTCTTCTCATCAACCCACAACTGGGGTGAATTACTTGACTTGGGGGTGGGGCTGTTTGCTTCGCTCCTTTTGATAGTATCTTTGCTCTCTTATCGCAGGACCAGACTCACGAGATTGCTTCTTGTGTCTGCAGCCTTCGGACTGTTCGTAACGAAGACGCTGTTGCACCACATCGGGATGCTGGTTCTGAACTGGAGTGCGCGAACGGAAAACGTCGTTTTTAGTCTCATAGATCTGTTGATTTTGGCCACTTTCTTTTTCGCTCTCATAGTCCCTAACTAGAATATGGAAATTCGCTTTATGGACTCAAGCTAGCTGAATGTACCAAAACATGTAATTGCTGTTCGTCAGAATTATTGGCCAAGG
>JAKAPU010000296.1 GCA_021806865.1 archaeon | reverse complement strand
CTGCTTTTGCACGACGATGAGTTTTGGAATCATCTACTCGTATGGCGAATTTTTTGTTCCTCTTCAACAACAGTTTGGCTGGGGCGCTGTGGCTGATTCGACCATTCCCGCCTTGGCGCTTATCACATTCAGCTTGGGCGCGATGGTCGGAGGATTCCTGGTTAACAGATTGGGAAATCGAAGGCTATCTGTCGTTGGGGCACTGCTTGCAGGTTCTGGAACGATGCTCTCAGGTTTCATCAATCAGTATTCTCAACTGCTGGTGCTCTTCGGCGTGGCCGCCTCTCTCGGTGCGTCATTTGTCGTAATTGTCGGAACTACGTTGGTCGTCAAGTGGTTTGTAAAAAATCGTGGGATTGCCGTTGGAATAATGGCGTCCGGCTCGGGCATGGGGACCCTGCTCGTACCACCAATCGCGGCATATCTGATCCTCCAGTACGGGTGGAGAATCACTTTCTTCATAATCGGCACTGCTTTCTTGGTGCTTCTTCTAGTCGCGTCTTACTACATACAGACACCAGAAGAGAGAGATATGAAACCCCTGGGTTGGAGCGCAACGTCCGAGGCTCGTCTCGAGAGTATCGAGATATCCGGAGTAAAGCAGGCCCTTTCCTCGCGGAGTTTCTGGTTGATTTACGTCTTGTTCTTTCTTGGATCTCTCGTTGCCACAATGTTTCTCATTCACGCTCCCAACTTGCTCGAGAGCAGAGGAATGAGCAAATTTCTGGGGGCAGAAGCCATAGGTGCTTTTGGGGCAGGATCCTTGATATCCAGGATAGTCATTGGACGCGTGTCCGACACGATTGACAGATCAAGAACTGTCATAATCGCTTACGCCTCGGAATTTGTTGGAATCAGCGCTCTGCCATTCGTCGTGGCTCAGCCCATCCCGTTTCTGTTGTCGGCCTTCGCGATCGGTTTCGGCTATGGCGGATTCCTTTCCGACTTTATTGCACTGACGGGAGATCTCTTTGGATCAAAATCGGTCAGCACCATATGGGGTATATCGGAAACCGCTTATGGATTGGGTGGTTTGCTCGGACCAATAATTGCTGGCGCCTATTTCGAGAGTTTCAACTCGTACACAGGAGTGTTCGAGGTCGGCGGTTGTCTGGCGGCCTTGGCGCTGGCAATTGCTGTGATCTTCTCAAGGCACGTAAGACCGATAATAATGCGGCAGATGGTTTAATAGACCAGAGCAGACGTGAAGAAAGACCAAAAGGCTCTGGAGTTCAATTGGTGCGCAAACTTGTCGTAGGAATCTCGGGCGCAAGCGGAGTAATTTACGGCATCAGACTGCTCGAAGTTCTAAAAGAATTGAAGATTGAAACTCATCTTGTGATGACTCCGGCGGCCAAAATCACAATCACAGCGGAGACGAATTACACGCCTGCTGCGGTTGAGAAGCTAGCTTCAACTACACACAAGTTCAACGACATTGCAGCGTCCATCTCTTCGGGATCTTTCCAGACTGATGGGATGGCGATAGTTCCGTGCAGCATGCACACTCTGGGTGCTATCGCTTCTGGAATTGCAGACAATTTGCTGACTCGAGCGGCCGATGTGACCATGAAGGAATACAGGAAACTTGTTCTTGTACCAAGAGAAACGCCGCTTTCAATAATTCACATCGAAAATATGGCTCGCGTAGCAAGAGCTGGCGCAATACTTGTGCCGGCGATGCCCGCCTTCTATCCGAAACCCAAGAAAATCGAAGAGATTGTGGATCATCTCGTTGGCAAGGTTCTGGACCTTTTCCAGATTGAACATTCAATCTACAAACGATGGACCGGAATGTCAAAAGACACCTAATCCGGCGGATCTCTTGATGTTCCTTGGATTGTCAAATCGGCTGCGGCTCCGCAGGTATGGTAGCGACATTCAGCTTCTCAAGTCGCTCTTGAATCCAACGAAGGACGACGTGATACTTGACGTAGGAGCAGGAACGGGCGCAATCGCAAGTGTAATCGCAGATCTCTGTGATGATCTGTTCGCGGTAGAGCCAAACGAAGAAAAACTGGAATTCATGAAAAAGAATTACCCGCAGATTAAGGCTCTATCTTCGAAGGCGGATCAGATTCCCTTCCCGGACTCGTACTTCACAAAGATATACGCGATAGCATCATTTCATCATTTTCCTGATCCAGACTCCGCGCTGGAAGAATTCAATAGGATATTGAAACCCTCTGGTCTGCTTCTCGTACACGACATCGAACCAAAGAGTGTGAGTTCAAAGCTCGAGAAGAGAGCTGCCAATGTCAATTTTCTGAGTTCTGAGGAATTGACTCGGAAACTTGAATCTCACGGATTCTGCGAAGTGAGAAAAGTCAGTGCGAAAAGGGGCTTCATGGTGCTTGGGATCAAGTCCGATTGAAACGGACTCTTTGCAACCTTTATGTCTTGAACCGAGCCGTTTCGTTTGTTCAAAGCTTGTTTCAGGCTTTGCCGTGAAAAAGATCGCGGCGGTGAAAAACCGAGAAAAAAATTTCTGTATATGAAGCGCGTAGTAGCCGGTAGTATGCGCCAGCAATGCACAATGCAGCTATTCGAAATTCATTCGTGAT
>JAKAPU010000071.1 GCA_021806865.1 archaeon | reverse complement strand
AAGACGTCAAGTGCAGCGCCCGCAATCAGTTTCTCGTTCAAAGCGCGAACGAGATCCGCTTCGTTCACGACCTTACCCCTCGCGGTGTTGATCAAATAGGCACTCTTTTTCATTTTCTTGAGCGTCTCATAGTTCACCAGATACTTCGTTTGTTCCGTGAGCGGAACATGTAGATCCACAAAATCAGCCGTCTTGAATATCTCCTCTTGAGTAGAAACGCGGATCTCCAGTCGCTTCACGAGTGCTTCTGGTATGGGAATCACGTCATTTGCCATAACCTTCATGCCAAAGGCTGTAGCAAGTTCAGCAACTCTTTGACCGATTCTGCCAATGCCTATCGTCCCGTAAATCCTGCCTTTGAGTTCGAGTCCGTGAAAGAGCGACTTGTTCCATTTACCCGACTTCATTGTCGCGTCAGCCACGTTTACTTTTCTCGCGAGTGAAATCATCAATCCAATGGTGAATTCTGCGACCGCATTAGTCAGCGCATCCGGAGTGTTCAGGACTTTGATCTGTTTGGCCCTTGCTGCCTCCGAGTCGATGTTGTCGACGCCTACTCCGGCGCGACCGATCACCTTCAGGTTCGACGCCCTTGAGATAACGTCTTTTGTCACCTTGGTCCTGCTTCTAACTATCAGAGCATCGTACCCTCCAATCTCCTTCAGAAGTTGTTCAGCATTAAGATCTGGAAAATACGCGTACTGGACACTCGAAGCTTTCAGAAGAGCAATCGCATCCTCGGATATGGGATCGCTTACCAGAATTTTCATTTCAGAATCCTGAACACTTCACCCGGCGTTACGCTTTAATTGTTTGCTCAGCGTAAAGATAGAAATGCGGACCTAATGATTACAGGAATCATCGGAAAACCAAACGTCGGCAAGTCGACGTTTTTTAATGCAGCAACTCTCTTGAACGTTCCGGTGGCAAACTACCCTTTTACCACCATCACCCCAAATGTTGGGAACGCGTACATCAGAGTAAAATGTGTTCATGAAGAGCTCAAGGTGAAGGATAACCCTGTGAATTCCACTTGCGTCGATGGTACTAGGCTAATCCCAGTTCGTCTAGTTGACGTCGCAGGCTTGGTGCCTGGGGCTGCTACTGGCAGAGGTCTTGGAAACAAGTTTCTTGATGACCTCAGGCAAGCCGATGCCTTGATTCATGTCATCGATGCATCTGGCGCTACGGATGAAGAAGGAAGACAAGTGAAACCAGGAACGCGCGATCCCCATCTCGACATCGAGTTCATCAAAAAAGAGATGATCATGTGGCTCAAATCCTTGATCGACAAAGACTGGCCACGAATAACCAGGACGGTCGAATCGGGAGCGGCTAACGCTCTAAGACTTCCCACGGCTTTGATGGATAAACTCTCGGGGCTCTCGATAGACGAAGAGTCCATTGAAATTGCCGTGCATAAGTGCGGCCTGAAGATCGACAAGCCTTCCGCGTGGACAGAAGACGAAATCTACTCCTTCTGTGAAACACTTCTTGCTATTTCCAAGCCGATTCTGATTGCAGCAAACAAATGCGATCAGCCCACAGCAAAGGAGACAATCGCGCGTTTGACAACGCAACTTGGTCCAGATTCAATATTGGTTCCTTGCGCCGCAGAGGCGGAACTCCTACTTCGCAAGGCGTCTCAGGCTGGACTCGTTTCTTACGTTCCCGGAGATCCAGGGTTCAAGATCATAGATCCATCGAAGATCTCTTCGGCTCAGAAGAAAGCTCTGGACCTAGTGAAGGAACAGGTATTGGATGTCTGGCAAGGAACAGGGGTGCAAAAGGCGATCAACGACGCTTACCTGAAGCTTCTCAAAGGTATTGTAGTGTACCCGGTAGAAGATGAGACAAAACTCACCGACAAGAAAGGGAATGTGCTGCCCGACGCAAGGATTATGCATGTCGGCGACACCGCCAAGGATTTGGCTTACAAGATTCACACAGATCTTGGAAACTCATTTCTGTACGCAATAGACGCGCGCACAGGTTTGAGGGTTGGGGCCGATTATGTTCTGAAGAATAACGATGTGCTGAAGATAGTGGCTAGTGCAAGAAAGGGTTAGGCGGCCACCGGCGCTTCTTCGGCCGGTGCCTCTTCCTCTGCCGCCTCGGGTTCTGGAGGCACGTATGGCATTCCCTCGCCGGGTTTGATGAGCTTGATCTTTCTCACACCCATATGTCTGATCTTCGCTATTCCTTTGCAGTTTTCGTACATTTCTCTGGCCAGGTTTTGGTTGACTGCCTCTTGAGCGAACTGTTCGTAGAACAGTGCAGCAGCTCGTTCGCTAATTATTTTGTCTGCAACAAGTCTTATCTCGTGTTTTCTCGACGAGTTTATCCTGCCGATCGTGAATGCGACCACGTAGACACGGACCAACGCGCCGTCCTTTGTCTTGAAATCGCGAATGAAGTTGACCATCGATGCGCCGCGCCTCACCAGACTTCTCAGATATTCTCGCGAGTACTCTTCGCCCTTTAGCACTGTCGTGGCCGTCGATCCCTCGATGCCGGTTATCTGGAAGTGCAGCTTGATCAACATGTTCTGTTGTGGATCTTGCTTAGTGATATCAAAAAGAGTCGTCTCGATGACTCTTCCTATGGCGAGCTCATTGCTCGTAATGGGCACATATGCTATTTGCGCCCTTTCAAAACCTGGAGAAGCAAGAACCGTCACCCAGCGCTTTTCGCGCCATTTGTCCTTTACCTTCCCCGCTCTCTTGGCCTTTGGCATTGGTGAACCCTTCTTCTAAATTTAAGGGAATATAAGCTAAACTATCCGAGACAATTCAATCGCACGGTCCAATCGTTGCACCATAGTAGATTGTAAACAACTGCTTCATTTCGAAACAGGGGCGATTGTCTCTTGGTTGTTCATGTAAGGAACAAGTCGCTTCGGCACTTCGATGACGTTCGCGTCTTTGCGATAATAGTTCTCAATAATTGCCACCATCGTCCTTTCTGTTGCAACTAGTGTGCTGTTGAGAGTGTGCAGGAATCTGGACTCTTCGTGAGCCTTCTCTCTGTATTTGATAGCCAATGCTCTGGATTGGAATTCGGTGCAGTTGCTACATGATATTAGCTCGCGATACTTCCCTTGACTGGGAATCCAACCTTCGATATCATAGGTCTTGGAAGCCACTTTACCCATGTCGCCTGAGCTGAGGAGCACAACTCTGTGCGGTATTCCAAGCTCGCGCATGAACTCTTCCGCGTTTTTCAGCAATAACTGGTGCTCTGATTCAGAATCGGCAGGCTTGCAAAATGCAAACTGCTCCACTTTTTCGAACTGATGCACCCGGAATATCCCTTTCGTGTCTCGCCCATGAGCTCCGGCTTCTTTCCTGAAGCAAGGACTCACCCCTGCATACCGAATTGGTAGCTCTTCGCCATTGAAAATTTCTTGCATATGCATTGAGGCAATCGCATGTTCGGACGTTCCAATCAAGTAGAGATCTTCATCTTCAATTTTGTATATCACATCCTCAAAGTCCCCCAGAATGACGGCACCGCCTATTGCTTCCCTCTTCAACATGTAAGGTGGCTGAACCAATATGAATCCGCGACTGCGGAGATGATCTAGCGCGAAGCTGATTAAAGCATAATTTAGCCTCGCAAGATCCCTTCGAAGGAAGTAGAATCTTGCGCCCGATGTCTTAGCAGCGCGCTCGACATCAATCAGATCAAAGCCCGCAGCAATGTCGATGTGGTCAATCTCCCCAGGTCTTGTTTCTCCCCATTTTCTGACTTGCAAGTTAGCTGAATCGTCCTTTCCAACAGGAACAGAAGCATCAACAAAGTTTGGAAGCGAAGATAGCAGTAGCTCAAACTTGGAATTGACTTCAGCGGTTTGTTTGTCGTTGCTTGCGATTTCGTCCGACTTTGCCTTCATGCTTGAGATTAGTGTCGCTGCATCTTTGCCTGAGGATTTCACCTTTGAGATTTCAAGCGATATCTTGTTCCTCTCTTCCTTGAGTTTCTGATTACTCGCTATCAGATCCCGTCTTCTCTTTTCGAGAGTTAGCAACTCATCAAGAGGAAAATTTGTGAGATTTCTCTTTTCCAGATTCTCACGTATCTTCTCTGGCGCTTCCCTTAGGAGTCTTAGGTCAATCATTGAGGTTCTCAACCATTGTAAGTGTGCTTGAAGCTGAATGGATGTGCGAGACTATTTCATCAAGAGTGGATATTAGTGTTTCAATCTTGGTCTTGTTTCTGCTCATTTCTATTATGATTTCCAATTCCTTCCCCTTTTTTCTCTGAGAAAACTTCATTCCTTCTGGGAAACCGATATTATCAGGCAAAAGCGATGCATTGACCGCGTTCAAAGTGTGCCTGTCTGAAAACTCTATCGTGAGAGTTGCTCTCATTTCGCTCTTGTTTGGAATTTCGAGTCCACCGCCTGCTGGAATTCCTGTTGCCTAGCGATCGAGAAGCGAGCACCAGCGGCATTGCGGTGACCCCCGCCGACGCCGCCTGCTTCAATGGCGATTTCGGAAAGGAGTTTACCAAGGTTAAAATCGGAACATTCCTTTCCAGCGCGAGCTGAGACTTTCACGTCGCCATCAGAAGTCGTTGTTCTCAGAATCACTACTCTTTGCTTGAATCTGGAATATGATGACATTATCTGGCAGACCGCACCGGTTAACCTTTCACTCACAAGTCCATCCGCGGTAACAATTGCATAGTCACCTTTTTCTCTGA
Organism: archaeon; assembly: GCA_021806865.1. The sequence goes on along the minus strand of JAKAPU010000071.1, from coordinate 7,599 downwards.
TACGATCCTCATTCGAGGTAAGCGAAGAGAGGGAACGCAAGATCTCGGATTTGTAATCAGAGTATGTCTGCTCGACTTCGGTAACTATTTCAGCATCATCGCCTAAACACATGGACACCCCCACGCCCGGCTTTCCCATCCTACCACAAGCGCTCAAAGTATGCGCAAGATCTCTTGCGTCCTTGACGGCAGAGTATTCGTCTTTTTCGGACTGGGCATATACACTCCCGACGAGATCCTCGACTGTGTAAGTCGTCCCTGAAAGATGTGGTGTCACCGTCTCAAGCAATCTTTGCTTTTCGTCTTCGGTCAGATCGGCAACTGTTTTCCAGCGATTGCTCGCTTTGATTTCGATTCCGGCTCCGCGCAAGGACGCTAGACACGCATCTTTGTTTCCAGTGAGGCCTGGAACGTAGATGGAGAGAGTGTTAGCAAGTGATTCGTGAACTGGTTTTGTTTCTCTCGACCAGAGTAAGAGATCTACCTTCGTCGCAATGGACTTGGCATTCTTGGCATCATGTTCGACTATCTTTGAGTTCATTCCGACAAGACTTCTTCTGGGACCAACATCTTGCCTGTCACCAATTGCACCAACTACTGCCAGAAACGCTGATTTGTCTTGGTTTGGTTTTGCAATATGATGGACCAAGCCAGCAGTGCTTATGGACGTCGATCCGTCTATGCCGAACTGCCATGGATTCAGAATGTTGTCTAAATGAAGCTCTTCTTCCGGTATCTCATGATGATCTACTATCAGCCACTTGTCTCCGAACTTTTTCGAGATTTCCTCTGATAATCCGGCGCAGATATCAAGGAAGATGATTAGATCAAATTTCGAAGAGTATAACTTGTTTAGAAACCTAGAATTCGGCTCTGAGGTAGTCCTGATCTGACAGTGACCCTTCTGTTTATGGATAAATTGAGAGATTATGGCAGAACTGCAGATTCCGTCGGCATCGTAGTGTGACGCGATCAGAATGTTCTCGTTGTTCTTCGCGCTCGTCGCGATTCTGTCCTCGAAGATGAGCGCCTTTTCAAGCAGCCCTTGCTCGTCTTCCATCGGTAATCCGGATCTTCACACAATCAGCTAAGCCAATTGAGCGACCGCAGCCGAATACTTCCAATCGGCCGGAAGCTTATTGTTGTCCTTGTAATAGTATGAAAGGCGATGAATTTTTGCTTCCAGCAATTCAAGCGATCTGACGTTTTTCCTATCCCCGTGATGATTGGAAAGATGGACCTTCAGTTTTGCAGCACGCTCAACAAGTCTTGACAGATCTTCGGGCACTGCCGTTTGCTCTTTTCCTTCTGCTAGAGCCTCCGTGATAGTCTTGCCCAGGAAAGTCTTAGTGTGAGGAATTCCACATTCGTCTCTGAGTCTGAGTCCTATCTGGCTGGGTGTAAGACCCTCCTTGGATAATTTCGAGATGGTGGCGACAATTTCATCCTGGCTGTAATTCACCCATGTTGGGCTACGCTTTGACGAAGGGCGAGTTGATTGCGACTTGCCCCTTCTGTGCGAGTGTATTCTTGCCAAACTTGAAACAACAAAAGGGAAGAATTATACGAAATAAATCTATCGCTGAGAAAGTAGGAAAGCAATTGTCACTTGGTTGATTGAGCCGCCGTCTGGGCTTTCTCCTTTGTAGCCTGCTTTGTTTCATTCAAGTACCAAAGTGCCAACTTTGAGAGTGCTTTCGACCGGTGGGAATAAACGGTCTTTTCCTTCAGTTCCATTTCTGCAAAGGTCTTTTGCACCCACATCGGCACAAAGATTGGATCGAAACCAAATCCGTTTGAGCCCCTTGGCTGAAGTTGAATCGTACCCTCAGTTGTTGAAGAAAATGTTGCAAGCCATTTGCCATCCTTTCCAAACGCAACCGACGATTTGAATTCGGCCTTACGAGACTTGGCCCCTTCCATGAGCTTTAGTAGCCCATTCACTCCAATGGTGTCGAAAACATAAGAGCTATAGGGACCGGGAAATCCGTTAAGCTCATGCACAAATAGCCCAGAATCCTCCACGAAGACAGGTTTGTCTGTCTTTGGCAGTATTAGGGCAAGCGCTGTCGCAGCAATTTCTTCGAGATCGACATGTTGAATTTCGATCTTTGGAACCTCTTCAAACTTATGCACTTCTATCTTGTGCTGTCCTAAAGCTGCCTTGGCTTCTTGGAGTTTGTGCTCGTTCCCGGTCGCAAAATAGAATTCAATCAACTTGGGCGTATCTCCCCCTGAGCTCAATCTGGGCGACTTGGTTTAGAATCTTTTTGGAGTCTGTACTTCCTGCCACTGATTCGTAGCCGCTGATCACTTTTTCAAAACTCTTCTTGGCATTCGCAGGCGCCGAAGCGCTCTTCAGTGCTTGTTTCAGCAAGTGCAGGTCCTCCGCTCTATCTTCTATCCGGTTAGAGGAAAAGGCAAGGCCGAAATCAATCAAGACCAGCCTTTTGTCTGACCCAATCGCATTCTTCGTAGTGAGGTCACCGTGAATCAGACCCGCAGAGTGCAGCCTAGCAGCATACTCGCCAAGTCTTCTGAAGTGGTCATCCTGTTTCAATTCTTTAAGCGGAGACCCATAGACATACTCCATTATGATCTCTGCGTTTTCTGGGTGTGCTATGTAGATCTGTGGCGTGTCTACACCAGCCAATTTCGCAATGTGGATCGACTCCACCTCCCAGCGCGTTCTTCTTGAACGAAGAATCATATCCAGCTGGGGGCTCCGATAGGACTTTGGAATCCGGATCTTTCTAATGGCCGGTTTTCCATCCCATTCAACCATCTCTATCCTTGCCTCTGCACCGATTTTTGTTTCAAATTTCATCTGCGATTCACCCAAATTCGCTTCAGTTGTTCAGGACTACGCTGTCGATTCTCCAGGATTGCCTAGTGAATGCTTTCTCGGGGACTACAACTTGACCGCTGTCGTAGAATAGAATTCCAGCAGCTGCAATTTGAGCACCACAATCCCCCGCGAATTGACGTGGTATGACGCCCAGCTTCACTCCACGTTCGCTACACATCGATTGGAGCATGGAAGCAAGCCTTTGATTCGCAGCCACCCCTCCCGTTACCAATAGTTCAGGTCTATCAGTGAATGCCAGCGCTCGCTCCGTTACTTCCACAAGCATGGAAAAAGCGACTTCCTGCACTCCGAAGGCGACCAATTCTTTCGATCCGCTCTGAGTATAGAGATCTTTTGCGGCCGATAGCAAGCCAGAGTACGACACATCGTTCCCCTTGACGATGTACGGAAGGCTAGGCAGGCTCCCATCCCCCTTCAGTCCAAGGGCGAGAGCTTCAATCTTCGGACCAGCAGGAGAGCTCAGGCCGAAATGCCTACCCAGTTGATCAAGCAGCTGTCCCAGGGTCAAATCGAGTGTCTCTCCGAATATCTTCCAATACTCACCGATCTTGCCTGCTATTGCGGTGTGACCTCCAGAAATCAGTAAAACAAGAGGGTCTTCCAGACCCATCAGCTGTCTTCCCAGCTCGATGTGACCAATCGCGTGATTCGTAGGAACGAGCGGTTTCTTGAAATACGAAGCTAGCGACCTAGCAACAACCGCTCCCACTCTGAGACAGGGACCCAGACCAGGACCAGCTGAATACGCTATGAAATCTACGTCTTTTGGAGCAATATGCGCTTCTTCCAGTGACCTTGCCACTACGGAAGCGCACATTTCGGAATGATGTCGCGAGGCTTCTCTGGGATGAATCCCGGAACCCTCTGGAGCTCTGTAAACATCCTTCTCATCGGAGAGAATCCTGAACTTTGATTTCTTCCCGCCTTCGACCACACCTGCCCCAAAAGTGTGTGCAGTGCTTTCTATGCCAAGACAGATCAATTAGTGTGCTCCTCAGGGCTTCCTTGTCTTTCTGTAAAGATCTCCCAAAATCTCGATGTATGGTCTGACCTCGATCAGAAAATCATCGAATTTGGCGCGTTCGAATCTGGTCTCCGTGTTACCGTTTCTCATGCTCTTCCTCTCCACTAGCACGATACCGGAGCTTCTCTCTGCATCACTGTTGAGGTTTGGGAAATATATCAGGACTCCGTAACCGGTCTTCCCCGAGCCTTTCGTAAAGATCAGGTTGTAGTACATGTTCATGGTTCTGACAAACTGTTCAAGCTGTTTCTTCCTGCTCTCCGAACGCTTAACGTTCTCAAAATCCTGTTTGGAAAGCTTGTCAATCATTTCCTTGAGAAATTCCAGTTCAGAAACTCTCTTCGCATATCCTTCAAGTTCAATCGGCAATTGGTATACAGAATGCATAATGTCTTCCCATTCGTTGATTTCAGCTAATTGGTGAAGCGTGAGCTTACCGGTCTGTGGGTCGGCCTCGACGCCCATTTCCCTTCTCAACTCTTCATTGAGTATGTCTTCTACTTTGATCCCTTTGAGACGGGCCTTATGGGCTGACAAATTTATCTGCAATTTCTCTAATTTACCAGCATATTTGTTTTTAGAATGGACGCACTGGACTTAACCCGTGCCACTAGAGTTCACGTCTGTCACTGTTTCGTACTTCATTCATTCCACAGAAGATGAATCTCGTTTAGTTGAAAGCGTACGCTCTGCGCTGGGCCTGGAGGAAAGTGAATTCCGATATGATAGAATACACGGTCACTTCGGAAACGAAATGAAATTTGCAATAGCACATCTGATTGGCAAAAGAGCAAACGATGTCAGTGTCCAAATCTTCTCTCGGCTTTCCCCTTCTGCAAAAAGATCATTGTCAGCGCGATTGGAGCAATCTGTCGACGAACATGATGCACTATTTCTCAGGCTGGATCGTCAGACAATCAAACGAAGCCTGAGTATCTCAGACGAAGAACCTGTTCGAGTAAAGCTAAAGCCCAAGATCAGAGCTGGAGGTCGTAGTAAGATGATTGAATTCTACCGTGAGAAATTAGAATGAGGCAAAAAAAGAGGTACCTCCTACTGAAATCGCTTCCGCAAGATCTTCCGTCATCTGTCAAATTCTTGTTCCAAAACGAATTTGGATATGTAGTGAAAGCAGATTTGAAGACAGCGCAGCTTCTGAAGGCTGATGCTATTCTGGTTTCGGGATGCATTCAGAACGTCAAGCATCCGCAAGGGCTAAATCGAAGGAAGTCCCACGACAATATCGGGATGAAGTGATTCGCCGTCCCAGACTGATCCTGGACTAGAATAAGCTCCTCCGGGAAGATGAAGACCTCGCGACGATACTGACCAGACACTTCTTCAGCACTCAAATCAGCAGTCTGTGATTTGATGTGGCAGTTACGTCGTTTCTTTTGTAATAGAGAAGGCCAACTTTAAATTCGCTGCGGTAAGAGAAGGTTCAGTTTTCGATTGGCTCTCTTGGAAAAGTCGAGACTCGAAGAGATTGTCTCGCGCTTTGCTGGAAAATCAGTACTTGTCGCAGGAGACTTGATGGTCGATCGATACGTTTCGATCCTCGCGCGCAAGCTTTCGAGAGAGGCTCCTGTTCCTGTTGGCGATTTCCAAGGCGAAAAACTGAGCCTTGGCGGTGGTGCAAATCTTGCCAATAACATAGCGGCCCTGGGAGGTTCGGCCAAAGTCATCGGCTTTATCGGCAAAGACACACAAGGAGAGTGGATAAAGACCGCGCTTTCAGGTGCGGGTGTTGACACGAGTGGTGTGGAATCCTTTGTTCGCCCTACGACGTTGAAGACGAGGTATATCGTCAATGGTTTTCAGGTTCTTCGGGTTGACCGCGAAGTAAGATCAGACATCGGAGCAGACCTCTCTGAGCAGCTGATCACACACGCAAAGGAAATGATCTCAGATTGTGATGTTCTGGCCATTGCAGATTATGACAAGGGCACGGTCACTTCGTTTCTAATCGACAGTCTCGTTTCAATAGCAAAAAACGCCGGCAAGAAGATTATTGCGCAACCCAAGGTGCGACATTACCTCGATTTCAAAGGCGTTGACTACATCAAGTCCAATGAGCGTGAGGCCAGCATTGCGACGGGAATCTCTGTTCTCAATGAGACAGGTCTCCGCAATATAGCTACACACCTGACCACTCGACTGGGCTGCAAAGCGATAATTCTAACACGATCCGAACACGGCATCACTGTTTTCGAACAAAATAACATGACTACAATTCCGCCAATGATGTCTTCAAGTCAATTTGCTCGGCCAGTGGGAGTCAGAGACGCCATGACTTCCGTACTCACATTGGCAATCGCTTCTGGGGCCAATTCATTTGAGGCCGCAGCGCTCAGCAATCTTGCCGCGGCTATCCGTGGCGAAAAAGCCGGCACGATAGTCGTGAGTACCGAGGAGATCAAGAAAGGACTAGCTTCGGCCGATGATGTCCTTAGAAGCGTAGTTCAGGTTCCAGTCAGGCGTTAGATTCAAAAGCATTCGACAGAGACAAAACAGACAGAGCCAAGGTCGAGTAAATGTCCTCCTTACAGGGTAAGAAATCGATCGAAGAACTCGAAGCCATTTCGAGCAAGACTCGCAAGATGATCCTGGAGACTCTGGCGGAGGCAAAATCAGGGCATCCCGGAGGTTCGCTTTCGGCTGTAGAGATTCTGGTTGCCTTGTACTACGTGGTGATGCGTCACGATCCAAAGAATCCCAAGTGGCCCGATCGTGATAGGTTCATACTTTCAAAGGGTCATGCAGCCCCACTGCTCTATTCAATTTTGGCGCAGCATGGTTATTTTCCGGTTGAGCAACTAAAGACCCTTCGAAAGATCAACAGCATGCTCCAGGGTCATCCAGACACGAAGAAGACTCCGGGAGTGGAAATGTGTGCAGGTTCAGAGGGCATCGGTCTCTCTGTCGGAATTGGTGAGGCGCTGGCGGCCAGAATCGACAAGAAGAATTATCGAGTGTACGTGATGATGGGCGACGGAGAGATGCAGGAGGGCCAGATCTGGGAAGCAGCCATGTGTGCTTCGAAATACGGACTGGACAATCTCACTGCAATCGTTGATAGGAATGGGATCCAGCAAGACGGCCTGACGGAGCAGATAATGCCAATTGAACCTCTAAACTCAAAGTGGAAGGCTTTCAACTGGAATGTGATCGAAGTAGATGGCTACGACTTTGAGCAGATACTGGGGGCATTCAGCACGGCAAAACAGGTAAGAAACAGACCAACCGTAATCATCGCTCATACAACGAAGGGCAAAGGCGTAGAGTTCATGGAGTGGTCACCGGAGTACCATGGTAAGGTACCCGACAAGGAGACCGTTAGCAAGATAATTCAAGAAATGAAATAGCCATGAAGAAAATTGCCCCGTCTATAGTGGCCGGCGATCACGGCAACCTTTCTGCCGAGGCCATGCGATTGGAGAGATGGGGTGCAGACTGGATTCACGTAGATATTATGGATGGAAGTTTTGCTCCAAACCTTACATTTGGACCGGCAGCAGTTAAGGCGATCCGAAAATCGACAAAGCTTCCACTCGATTGTCATTTGATGCTTTCGCACCCGGAACAATTCGCAGAGAGATTCTTGGAAGCCGGTGGAGACATCATCACTGTTCACTCCGAGGCAGTCGATGAAAAGACACTCACAGAAATTGAGAGAGTAGTGAAAAAGTTCAACGCAAGATCGGAA
>JAKAPU010000295.1 GCA_021806865.1 archaeon | reverse complement strand
CACAAGAAACTTGTCGAGCGGAGATGCGAACAGGAATATCACGGCGAGAATGTCCGCAACAGCAATCAACCAGTTCAGGTACAGGTGAGCTGTGTTGTACTGCTGGAGCGTCTTGTCACCAATTCCAATATAGACGTTGATGAAGAAAACTACTAGCATCAATATGCCAGAAGTCCGAGACATGATTTTTGACACCATGTCGATCCCTTGCGAACTGTTCATTGTTTCATAAAAAGAATTTGACGGAATCAGTGCTCACGCTGAACAACTCACCGTCATGGAAGCATCCGCGGTGTCGGTCTCTGTAATCTAGGCATGGAAAAGAAGGTCAGGGCTCTGTTCCAGCAAAAAACAATTTCTAGTTCGAATCAGACGGAGAGATGAATCGTGTTGAACTATCAAAAGAGGACCGACAATCTGGCGGAGAGGGTTAGCGGTTCTTTCGACTGTGCCATGATCACCAGCCTTCCCAGCCTCCAGTATTTCTTCAACTACAAGGGCGAATCGTTCGAACGCTTTTGCTGTGGACTAGTTTCGATGAAGAACTCAAAGACGGCGCTTATTGTGCCCAAGTTGGATGAACCAAAGGCAGAGAAGAGCTCAGCGTCCAATGTATTCGCTTGGAGCGACAATGAGGGCTACAGGAGCGCGTTTTCAAAGGCGCTTGCCGAGCTCGGCATAAGAGGGGTGAAGTTTGGCTGCGAAGACACCACCACATTCGGGATGATGCAATCTGTCAAGAAGGTGACAACGGCTGAGTTTGAATCCGTTTCCGGCGCAATCTCAGAGATGCGTTTGATCAAAGATGAAGAAGAAATGGAAGCGTTGAGACAGTCTGCGAAAATTCTTCGCAAGGTCTACAAGAACATGGATCGATTCTTGAAGGTTGGCATTTCTGAATCCGCCGTCGCAACTTCGATCAAGGCGGCGTTGAAAGATTATGGCGCAGATCGCGCGGATTCTTGCGCTGTTCAATCTGGAGCGAATGGCGCAGTGCCCCATCAGGAGGTCTCTGAAAAGAAAGTTCGAATAGGAGATTTTGTCGTCGTCGATATTTCTATAACGGGCCCCTCTGGATATTTCGCCGATTATACTCGAACATTTTCCATGGGCAAGCCCAGCAAGGAGCAAAGCAAAGTCTACGAGATAGTCCAAAGGGCGCAATCGTCGGCGATTAGGGCCGCGATAGAAGGAACAGAAGCAGGAAGAGTCGACGCTGCAGCACGCGACATCATTGAAAGCTCAGGTTATGGCAGATATTTCTTTCACAGAACCGGGCACGGGATTGGCTTGGAAGTACACGAAGCTCCATGGATCAGACAGGGCAATGAAATGAAACTTCGAGCTGGAATGGCATTTACGATTGAGCCTGGGATATATCTTGCGGGCAAGTTCGGAGTTAGAATAGAAGACAACCTGCTGGTCGAAAAATCGGGAACGACGAATTTGACCGGACTGGGCCACGAGCTCGTCGAGCTCTAGTCATCAATCGAAAGTACAGGTTCAACAATTGAAACTTCAAGCAAGACATCTGGTCGTTATCGGCGACAGCAGGAGGATGACTGAGGTCGCGAGCTCCTCAGTAAAGATGTGCGTTACTTCACCGCCATACTTTCGAAAAAAGTCGTACGAGACTCAATACTCGACCTATGAGCAGTATATGAGCTACTTGAACGAGGTCTGGGTCGAGGTTCGGCGAGTCCTCAAGGATTCAGGTCTTCTATTCGTGAATATCGGCGACTCTTTTGACAACCAGTTCAAGTCTCACGAAGTTGCAAAATCCATAACTGATCTTGGATTCAAATTGGTCCAGACGGTGATATGGACCAAGGGCCACTATACTCCGGTGCAGGGAAACAAGCACCTCAACCACTTGTTTGAGTACATCTTCGTCTTTGCCAAGTCAGATAATCATTCACTTGACAGGCTGGCAATAGGTGTGCCGTACAAGGACAAATCAAACATCGGGCGATGGAAAGTGGCAAAGAAAGACTTGCGTTGCAGGGGAGACGTCTGGCACATAAACTACGAGACTGTGCAGAATCACTCGGAGAAGCTCCATGATGCGATCTTTCCGGTCGAACTTCCAAAGATGTGCATGAAACTTGCAGGGATGAAAAACTCAGAGATAGCACTGGACCCGTTTCTCGGTTCGGGCTCCACAATCGCTGCTGCAAACGAATTGGGGCTAAAGTCGATTGGCTACGAGATCAATCCGGAGTACGAAACAGTCATTAGGAAGAAACTTGCGAATGTCGGCAACTTGAAAATAGTTAGGCATAAACCCTAAACAAGAACAATCTCGATGCGCTTATTGTCCTTTCCCTTGTTTTCCGTCTTTGAGACTTTTATCGTTCCGATTTCTCCCGTTCTCGCAACATGGGTTCCTCCGTCGAGCTGAGCATCAAAGCCCACAATGTCGACGATGCGCAACCTGTCCAGCCCCTTAGGCAAAAGGTCAGCTGACAATCTGTAGAGCTCGTGCTTTTGCAACGCTTCTTCGGTTGTGACGTAGTACGTTCGAACCTCGAGATTTGCCTTGACTATTACGTTCATCTCTGATTCTA
>JAKAPU010000070.1 GCA_021806865.1 archaeon | reverse complement strand
CGCAATTTGACTTTTCAGCCTGGATTGTTAATAAAGGTTCAAGTTCTTAACTGAGCACAGCATTCTCTGGGATTGAACTTCTTTTGAACCAAGATATTGCAAAGGTTCTTGTTGTCTTTCCGGAAGAGTGGAGCCGTTCCAAGAGGCAGTATGTGAGGCTCACTTCCAAGCCTCTGGCAGAGAACAAGTCAACCAGTACAGAATGGTTAGGACACAAATACGATTTTTCACCCAACCGGAACAAGGCGAAGATAGAGTACGGCGACGATGACATCAGAAAACTTGAGACCGCGCCTGACTCCTCTATTCTCCAAGTAAGGAGTGATCGAGGAGTCTACAAGTTTGAGAAGACAAATGGAAAGTGGGTTCAAACGACCGAAGAAATCTGAATGATGATTTTTGCCCTCATCTTCTTCGTCATGCATGCATCCATCAACTAAACTACTATGATGCCGAACCCTACCCTTATCGCGCATTCGACGTGATAGTAGTGCGTCCCCGTCCTCGATGCCTTGCTCAGCGCGTACTTTGTCTCGATGGAGCAAGCGCAGTACTTGCACTTTGGCGGGTTTTCCCTGTTCCGCCTCCGCTCGCTTCCTTCCACGTGACCGCTGTCGCTCATGCGTTGCCCTTAGGGCGTACTGTTAGATAGATCTTTTGGCCGGATGTTCGTTCTTTATATAGTTCTAACACAGGCTCTGAAGTAAGGGAGAAGTTGAAAGCATCCCTCACTGAGAAAGGAGTGGGGACGGTTAATCCGGCACGATAAAATTGACGGGAAATCATATCTGAATCTAGTTCTTGTTGATATGAATATTCACTACCAACTCGACCAATCAGTTTTTGACTGAATCCTGTGAGTGCAGCATAAGGGCCAATGAATGAATCAGAACTCGCAGTGTACTTTTCGAGTGATTCCAAAAACACTCTCCGAACTCTCTCCACAAGAGACTCATCCAAATTGCTCTCGGCGGCAAGTCCGCAACACAGATGTTCTCCCATGTCGCGATAACGAATCAACCTTGTAAAGTCATCTTTCTTCTTCGTAAGCAAAATTGTTGCATAGGGTTCCCACATGCAAACGGCATCTACCAGATGAGAAGCAGCATCTTTCATCATCTCCTCAGGGCTTGAAGTATAAACAACTCCGCTCTTCTTTGGAACTACATCCTTGTTGATGGATGATCGCATTAGAAGTTCCATCGTAGATATCTTTGTCGAAGCAATTCTGAATTCAGTTCCTTTACTCAAGCGACCCATTCGACTGTTTCTTCCCGCCTTGGACACAATCAAACTAGATCCGCCCGACCCTGCTGGCGCGATTATCCTGATGGGTGAACCTAGCGTATAGAACATGAACTGAGTAAGAATTGGAGATATGCCAAGATCCAGTCGAAAATGCGAAAGATCGCGAGTTACATCAATCCCATTCTTATAGATCCGAAGATCGAGATCTAGATCGAGTCTGTCCTTGAGAAGTTTTTTGAATGGAATAATGAAGGGATATTCGGCTGCCCTGGTGAAGCCTAATCGAATAGTCTTCCCCGCTTTGGTACGGTTGCTCCTATTCAAACTCGTGTGGAGCACCACGTTATAGTTTTTACCAATCCCGAGAGGAAACCTCGAAAGCGTGCCATTTTTTTCCAACTCGGAAAGAACTTCTGAGACACGACTCCTTGAAAAGCCGCTCCTCGTTACAAGTTCTGACTGGTACGCCTCTCCTTTGTTTTCCTTCAAAATGTCCAGAAGCGCTTGTTCAACTTTCCGCACGCCTCTCTCCTCCCGACATTAGATCAGATCAACCTGCGGACAATCATTTATAGTCTATTATTACGAACACGTGTTCGGACATAATGTCTGAAGAAAAAAGCGCTGAGAAGAGTTCGCACTCACCAGTTACGTTGTTCGCGAGGCAATCGACCGGGCTAGTGAAGAGCGTCTCACTGTTGGACTCAATCGCAATCAATGTCAGCTACATGTCAGTTGGTGCGGCACTAGCTCTAATTGGATTCACTATGATCGCTTTACCTTCAGTTAGCGGTGTAAATCTCGTAATTGGCTCAGCAATTGCGGCTGTGCTTGCAATCCCTCAGATGGTAGTCTATACGATAATGCAGAGGCGAGTTTCGAGAACCGGCGGTGATTATGTGTGGCTTTCGAGATCACTGGGCGCTTTCCCAGGAAGCACGCTGACTTTCATGGGAATCACTCTCGAAACCATGCCATATCTCGCGTTGATCGCCCTCTCAGCTGTATTTGCGATAGGGTCTGTCGGATCGTTTGTCGGGTACTCTATCCTCTCTGCTCTCGCTGTACCAGGACGGGCGCCACTGCTACAATTCGTACTTGGTTCTGCAATCGTAATAGTACTGATTGGTATTAACATTGTAAGACCAAGAGCAGGTTTTAGAATAGTTTCACTCTTCTGGATTATAGGCATGGTTGCAACATTAGTCTCGGTTTTGGTGCTTTTCGTTGCAGGTCGAGATGGCGTTACAGGCTACGTCAATTCGCTCCAAATTCCAAATACTACATACACCTCGATCGAGAATTCGTACAAAGGGTCGACGAGCTTTGATTTCGGAGCAACTTTGTTGGTTCTCCCTTTCTTTGCGCTGTTCAGCTACCCCTGGTTTAATGCGGCTCCCTCTGTCGGATCGGAGTTGAAAGGTCGGAAAACGATACGCTGGAACGCGCCAATTTCTCTGCTAGTTGCGTTTCTGATTCTGACCATACCCTTCGCAACGATGTACTACGTGGGAGGATTCAGATTTACTAATGAGGCACTCGCAAATCCAGCTCTTGTAAACGATTATTCTTTCAACTTCTGGACGCTCGCAATGGGTGTTTCGAACAACTTTCTTTTGGAGCTCGTAATCGGAGTTGGGTGGATAGTTTTCACTTTAGCAGTTTTGGCATTCGGAATAATAACTATCTCGAGGTACCTTCTTGCACAGGCATTCGACAGATTTCTTCCGGAGAAAATTGCGTATGTAAGTCCAAAGTATGGATCGCCAGTCTTGGCGCACACACTCGACCTTGTCGTTACGGTAGCCCTGATTGGACTAGCCTCGTTCCTATACGGAACGATTTCTTCGCTGTACGGCGCAGTTGCAGCTTCAATGATTTACTTCGCTTTCGTAGGAGCCGGGGCAGTTGTCTATGCGATCTATCATGAATCTGTTTGGAGAACGAAACTGACGTTGATGATTGCAGGTTTCTTGCAGGTTATTGTATTCGCATTCTTATCATACGAATTTTTTGCTTATCCAAGCGTGTGGGGAGGAAACCCGCTAGCTTATGGTTATATCGCAGCGACGTTTGTCGCTGGCGTTGCAATATATGCAATCTCCAAGACATTTCATGCTAGAAAAGGTATCGACATCTCCGCAGCATTCAAAGAGATTCCACCAGAATGAGAAGTTTGCATTTTTCTCTTTTTCTTACTTACTATACAATCGTGGCTTGATCAGCAGGACAGCGCGCGGCGTCTACAAGTTCACGGACAATTTGTTCGCCGAGGGGCTTAGGAGTACAAGTTCCTTACAAAATTTGTAACTTACAAACTTTGAGATGATCGGGAAGATTTGCGCACTCCTACGCATTTGAGATCGTGACTATCTGGGTGAGTGCGAAGCTTGATCGCGGCTATGAATTCGTGGTTCTTTGTAACTCTTCATTCGGAGTCAGTTCCAAGTTGCAAGCGTCTTCTCTGACCAGAGAGCCGTCAGGTTGAGAAAATCATTCTACACTTACTAGGTTGATTTTTCAAAAACCGGTTCTGGTCGCGTTCATGATGATGTGGATGCTGCAATTACAGCGTGTCTCTCACTTATAGAACATCTTGGGGAGATGACTAAATCAAAATCTGTTTTGGTTATAGATGAATTTCCGTCAGTGGCAGAGCTCACATACGGAGCAAGAAACCAAAAGATCGGAGACAGCGTTATAAAACTCATTCGTACACTTTACGAAGATTTTAGGCAGACTAAACTTGTTGTTTCTGGTTCGTACAGACAGACGATGGAAAACCTTGTAGCAAAGAAACGTTCCCCATTCTACAAACAACTTCTCTTGCGGGAGATCGAATCGTTCAGCGACTCAGAATATGGCGAGTTTATTCAGCACTACCTCAGCGATCTAAAATTCGCAAACGATGAGGTGAAAAAGCAACTCTTCAAAGTCACAAGTGGCGTTCCCTACAACCTCCAATTGCTCGGAACCGAAATCCAACTTCAGGACATAGATTATCTTGATTTGGAGAAATTATCGAGGTTGGTTCAAACAGTTCTTGAAAAGGAAGGTGAACTCTCGTTTAGGGAGTTTGTCGACGATCTTTCACCCTCTGAGGTGAAAGTGCTCAAGGCGCTTGCCAAGGCTCCAGAGATGAGACCTAGTGAAATTGCATCGCAACAATTCATAGACAAAGATACCATTGGCTCGTCACTGAGCGCGCTGGTGAAAAGTGGTATCATTGAAAGAAGCTCAAGAGGAATTTACAGGTTCACCGATAACCTGTTCTGTGAATGGATGAAAATCATCGACGACGGGAACTTTTAACCCGATCAAGTTTGGTTGTAGGTCAAACATTTCATAACATGCATCTATTCAAGTTAAGGAACCACGCTCACATAGTAGGCTTCGGTGATGCCACTCACGCTGGTTATTACACCAAAGTACGTGGTATTGCCGCCAGTAGACCAGTGATAGATGGTGTGGATATTGTTTGGTGCGGCGTAACGACTCAAGAAACTACTGATTGTCGCATTTACGCTCGCTGAAGTCGCATTGGTTAACGAAATCGCAGCAACTTGGTACCCGACATTAGCATTCACGAAACTAGGCGTACTTATTTGATATCCTCTTGAAGTGATTGCGTTTGCAATTGTTTTGAGAGTGACAGCAGTGGAATTGGTAGTTACGATTGTAGGTATAGTCTCGTTTTCGCTAGCCAACAACGAAACATATGCAGAAGTTGAGCTGTTTCCATAGGCTGAAACTCCGGTGGAGGCGTCGACAGCCACCATGAAAGCCAGTTTCGTAATTACTGCGGATGAGGCGCCTGTGTTTACGTAAATTGGAATGAAGTAGTACAATTGAGAGTTAATCAGATATGGCAGTACGTCTCCTGCGGTTGGATTGGTCAGTAAAGTAAGTTGCGACTTTATTTGAGGATTGGTATCCAAAGCTTGGAGAGCAGCACTCGGACCTATGAGCTTGTTAGTGGAGTTGGAGTTGGTGCTGACTTGATACAGAGATATTTGATTCAATCTCGATCCTCCGTAGGCGATATAAATGCCTCCTAGATTATGACCGGGGGAAAGCATGAATTCCGCCAGCTGCAGACCGACGTAGTAGATGGTGTTTCCTTCATTCACCAGCATGTAATACACGGGCGTGGAGGAGGGTCTTTCGTAGAAATCAGATCCAGACTTCCAGGTAGTAGGACTGTTGACATGATACAAGAAGGAAGCATCGAGTTGACCAGGGTTAGTCTGCGTTCCAAGAAGTTGCTCAGGATAACGAAGCTGTGGAACCAGCCAGCTCGGAGCAGACTGGTTCCAATCAGGATAATACTCTTTGAAGAAAGACGATAAGAAACCGCTAGAGTTGTCCACGAGGTACGGGCGCATCACACCCGTATTCACATCGACCAGAACTACTCCAAAGTTTCTCAGATAGTCAGATGCCGAGAATCCAGTCTGAAGCGGATAGTCAATGTACACTAGGACCGCGTAGTACAATGTATGGCCATCAGTCACGGGATAAGCGGTGGGATCTACCACCAAGCCGTTTATCAAGGCGCCGCCGACACGATTGTAGATGTTGCGATTGAACAACATCTCAATACTGTTTTGCGGTGGGCTGAGAGCGAAGCCCCAGTTTGGCGGCCCGTGCATAAAGAACCAAAAAGCTCTCTGAGCTCCAGTGAGTACGTAGTCCGGTTGACCGCTGTACGTCACGTTTCCAATCTGTGGAGGCTCGTTCTGAATGTTGACGTAGACGTTGTTTACGAATCCGCCCTGCTCGCCGTAATAGATCAGAGGATTATCGATCTGTGGGTTAGGCTGAGTGCCAAGTGCCTGACTCAATGAAACGTATTGTCCAGTGTGAGCATTCAGGACAATGATTCTGTCAGCATGCGTATAGATGAGATGTTCACTGATCCAGCCTGTCCCGCCTGGAGGATAGATTATGGTAGTGGGTTGGATCCAGTACTGCTGGCCATTCAAGTAGGTGATTTCGGCGTTGGGTATGGCAAGATAGTTGACTCCAATCTGGGACTGGCTCCTGATCAGCGAAGCGTTAGAGTCCCACTGCCTGATCAAGGGAAGCATCTCACTTATGTTTCCAGTTGGAATATTTGCCACGCTTGTCGTAGTTATATTTGAGATACCTGATGCCCATCTCGTCACTGTAATCTGTTTCTGTATTTGGGGCGTCCAGGAGTATTGCAACCAATTATTGTTCCAGTTGATTCCGTAGAAAGCCAAGGTGCCCAAACTCACGACCAGTACAAGTATTATGATGATGGTTACTACCTTCGTCAGAGCACGTCTTCGTGCAGTGATCGGAATGAGACCCTTGCCTGACAGCTTGAAATACGCCACCCCAAATATTGAGGCAAACATCAGCACAATAAGCACACTGTAAACCAAGGGTGTCATTATGTTCATGAGCCAGTAAGGAGCGCCTAACCATATACCGAACATAATAAGAAACGCAATCATGAGGAGATCAACTATCCATTTGTTCCCTCTTCGCGCGATAAAGTCTGAAAGTAAGTTA
This sequence comes from archaeon, assembly GCA_021806865.1. The sequence continues at coordinate 5,523 of JAKAPU010000070.1, read as the reverse complement.
AGGAAAAAGCGAATCCCGATTATTAGAGCAATCGAGCCTATGACGCTCACGAGAATATAGTATTGAGCCTCCATGGTCGGAACAAGGTTTACCAGCTCCTGACCAGAAGCCGGATAGAACGGAAGCGTGAATATCCTCGGAACATCGACCCATGACCCGAATCCGTAAAGATCAAGCATGAGAGCCTCCGTGACATTGGGGAAGAACAAAAATCCCTGAGCAGCATATGCGATTGCGTAAGCTATTAGGTACTTGAACGCTTGCCAGCCAAACCAAACCAGTTTCGAGAATGCCATAGTCTCGGCAGGGATGACGCCCTCCGAGCTTGCTCCAAATTCTCCATAGGTCCTCTTTCTGTTTATCGAGGAGATCGAGTGCAGAAGCGCGAAGAAATCACTGCGGTTCGGAACAGGATAGACTACAAACAGTGCAAAGATGGCGGGAATAACGAAAGCGTATCCGTGAAAGAAAACAGTGCCAAACCAGTCGATCCCGAACTTTGTCGCGTAAACGTGTTCGTTTACCGCCCAAACAAGGAACGTATAGGCCACGTAGAGCGCTATGATAAGAACTATCATCACGCCTCCGAGAACAAGGAAGAACATTCGCCCGTTTCTTCGAGGCTGATTTACGACTTCAGGTTCCAACGACTATCACTGCTAGTGCAAAATCACTGACAGCACAATGCTCAAGAGCAGAGTGACTACATAAATGGCTAGCACAAGGTACCTTCTTCGCTGCTGGCGTTTCCACTGATCGAACTCCTGATCTCTGCTATCTCGAGGAGCATACGCTTGGCTACGTCGAGCCCTCTGATTTCTCTTCTGGAGCTCGAGAAGGGCAACCAACCAGCCAAAATCGTCGCGTTTGTCTGTCGAGAATCTTCACCTCTTAAAAGCGAGATCCATCAACCTGATCCAACTCATAAGATTAACTGAATTGGCTCGAACATCTATCCATTTGGAGATTTATCACATGCGAGCGAGAAAACCCACACCGTTCACGAGTGGGATGAAAGCGAGCATTTAATTTAACTGCTTATTTGTAGATTCGTATTTGCGGGCTGATCATTCCGCGTATATTTCGAATGGTTAGTCCTTCCAACGTTCGGTCTTGGAACCATCTGCACACCGCCACGAGGCATCTGTCCCTGACTCGTCTCGCGGCGTCCCCGATGCTGTGGTGTTGCTGCTGTTTTTGCTCTGAATCGTGTCTCTCGATTCTTTTGTTCAGGATCAGAAGACTGTACGCCAGGAGGACTAGGTGCGAGTAGATGATCGCCGCGTCGCTCTCCCTGAACCTATAGTCTTCAAATCCAAGAACGTTCTTGATGTCCCAGTGGAATGACTCTGTGCGAGCTCTCTTTAGGGCATGCTTCAGTATGATCGCAGTTGACGGCTCCCTGCTCTTCAGAATGTTCGTGCAGGTGAAGTGAACGTCTTTTGTGTCAGTCTTACAGTTGAACACAATTCTTGTATTCTTCCCGCTCATCTTTGGAATGAAAGCTTCTGTGTCCAAGCATTGGTAGAGCTCGTCGTCAACCTCGACATCACTGAAGAATGGTCTTGATCTATCCAAGAACTCTGTGACATTGAGCTTCTCTTCATTGCAAAACACGACGCGGTTACTCTTCGCCTCGCTGATCCAATCGAAGCCTCTAACTTCAGCGTGTTTGACCATCTCTCCGCAGAAGTACCATTCATCGAACTCAACTATGACGTGATTGGATGGAGGATTGAACTCATCGACCATCTGGCACGCGAGATCTACTTGTTTTCGAATTGTTTTGTCGTCGAACCTTCCGGCATGTACAGCCTGAAATCAATTGGATACGTTGTGTCGTTTACTGTGCACACTTCAGTTACGTAGTTGTGCCCTCTAATCAAACCGTGTTTTGAATCGTGATGGTATCCGACTCCCTCTCCAGAATATCTTTCGACGTTCGTGTCGTCCAAAATCAAGTAGCACAGTTTCGAACCTCCCAGATCGAACTCCTCTTCAACGAGCTTGATCCTTCTCTTGTTCAGAGCTTTGTAATCCCATTTTGGATCGGTTATGAACCGGTTCAGATTGCTCTGGTCCTTGTGGGGGATGAACGTGTCGTTTATCTTGTTGACATACTTCTCGCCTTCATAGGCAAGCATTCCAGTGATGATCCTTGCAGGGTTGTCCTGCTGCGGCTTGGTCAGGATCGGATTGAAATTCCTCAGAAGACCTTTGAGCGGTGAAGGAACTTCCGCTGCGAGCATGAGGATGAGATTATCGAGGACCGTAAATCATCTCATGAGACAAGAAAAGTAGACCGTGAGCGTAAATTTACAAATATCCAGTTAGGTCATTTGCGGAAAAAGTGATGAAGGAATATCCAGGATGTCAATACAGAGCTGTCGTCGAGTCCACAGCCAATTATTGGATCAGAGTGCACGACACTCTGGAAGAAATGGGAATCAACACTCTTGTTGCACACCCTGCAAAGACAAAGCTCATAGCAGAATCAAGATTGAAGAATGACCGAGTCGATAGCGAAGCATTGGCCGATCTCTTGAGGTCGGATTTCGTGTGTGAGGCATACGTGCCCGACAAGGGGCACAGAGAATCCAGGCAACTAACCAGAGCAAGAATCGATCTTGTTTCAAACAGGACATCATTCAAGGAGAAGGTCTCTGCAATCCTAGACAAGTATGAACTGGGTGAGCAGGAGCCTGTCACCTCATTCAGCCACAAGTGGAAGGAGTGGCTGTTGCCCCACCTAAATACGTTCTCTTGGATAGACAAAATGCAGCTCCAATCGCTCTTCGAGGTAATTGAATCACTCGATAAGCAGATAGATTCATTCACAACAAAGATAGCTTCTGTCGCAAAGGAGGATCGCAGTGTAATGTTACTCATGACCATGCGGGGTGCGCCACGAAAAGCGTAGTTGCACAATCTCTGGCAAGAGAGTAGGTGTACCTCAACACATGCTAGGCGAGCCCTACAGGCATGCAGAGAGACGATGTATGTCTGAAGCTAGGGCGGAAATGCGGATAAGGGCACAACCCCATCGCGACCCGAGACCGCTAGCCTGTCTCCAACAATGGCTACGAAAGGAACCTCTGTCTGAAGCATCTGAAGTCATGACACTCTCAAGTGATGGGGATGGAGTGAGTTCTCGTGTAGATGCCAATTCGGGAAGTGGCACGAAAAGTTTTCTTCAAGACAGAAGAAGCGAATCGACTCTGGCTTTTGAGGAGTATGCCAGAGGAACGGGAACGAAGACGAAGGGCGTCTTGTGGGTGCACAGGAGGGCCTAAAGTTGGAGTGCATGTGTGCGACTATGAACATGGGGGTCTTGGCATTCGCGCTATCTATGAATAATAGAGCAGGGCTGTCTGCGGCTGATGTAGTGCTAGGACGTCGGAGGAACCATAGTAGTCGGAGGATGTTAATGGCATCCACATGGCGAAGGGTTCCAGCTTTCAGGACAGGAAGAGAAGTATTGTGTAAGAGAATGTGTCCTAAGATTGTTGGACATGATGACTCGTGCATGACTTTCTCTATCAAGTGTCCTGATGGTGGAGAGCGGAGTGATGCGAAAGTGTCATGCCCCGTTCGGAGAGGGGGATGGCTGGTCTACGGGCATCCAGCAATGGCTGCACCGCGCACCATCTCTACTCTACGGATAGACTATCTGACTGCTCTAACAATAATGGCTGAAATAGCAGACATAAGCAGGTTCCAGACTCCTTGGAAGTTAGTCCCGTATGCCGGTCTGTCGCCAACTCACCGAGATTCTTCAGGGAAGATAAGAAGAGGGCGAATCACAAAACGAGGTTCAAGATGGCTCCGATATGTTATCGTTGAGGCGGCCAATACGGCTAAGGTTCGCGAAGATAGGCTCAAAGCATTTTACGAGAGAATAGCTCCAAGAAGGGGACCACAGAAGGGAAGAGTTGTCACAGGAAAGGAGATGCTCGTCATAATCTGGTATGTGCTCACGAGAAACGAGCCATACCGCGGAATGAAAAGGAAGCTATTGAGAAAAAGTATAAGAAAATGGAAAGAGACGTCCAGTAATGGCTGAGAGATAGCAAATCTCCATCATGCTACCAGGAAAGTTCTCTACTTGGCAATGGAAATTTCCTATGGGAGGCCGCTGAGGAATCAGCTCTCAACTCGCAAAGCTGCTTTCAATACGCCCTCTGAGAGAAGCGTGTCAGCCGAAGGTACTTTGTCAAGCGATTTTGAAATGCCTTCGGCGAAGGCGTTCAATAGCGATGCGTAGACGAGGAACTTTACATGATCTGCCTTTGTAAAGCGAGCTCTTCTCTTGTTGACGGAATACGTCAGAAGCCTTTCGATGTTGCGCCTAACCTTCGTGTAGATTTCTCTCTTTTGTTTCCTTGAAAGTTTCTTCCCATTCAAATGTAGTCGGGAAAGACCTCTAAGACGGCTTGCCCATCAAGAGAGAGCAAATTTGGCCTTTATCCCTAATTTCTGACTCGGAAGTACTGGCGAATCTTGCGATCCTGATTGTTTCAACTAATGAAAATTAAAGTCTATTCAACGCTCTTAGAATTTGTTCTGGTGTTGCTGGCAGATCACGGATTCTTACACCTATCGCATCAAATATTGCGTTTGTAATTGCAGGTGCCGGAACAATAATGCAAGGCTCGGCGACGCCTTTTGCTCCAAACGGGCCGCTCGGCTCATTTGTTTCCACCAAGACTGTCTTTATGCGCGGCATTTCTTGTGCTGTCGGCATCTTGTAGTCTAAAAAGTCTGAAGTCAATAGAGCACCAGATTCATTGTCAAAGGCTAACTGCTCCATCAGGGCATATCCCATTCCTTGCTGGAACCCGCCCTCAACCTGTCCTTCAACGCCAGCTGGGTTTATGGCCTTGCCAACATCGTGTACGGAAGTAACTTCCAGAACTCTGACAATCCCAGTCTCAATGTCCACTTCGACCTCGACAAATTGGAGAGCTACTGGTGAGGGATTACTGGAGGGGGCTTGACTCGCAACACCGATTATTGATCCTTTCATAAGAGGAGTGTACTTTATACCTGCTGATGTAGGGACGGCCCAAGGAGACAGCGACATTTTTGCGATTTGAGTAAATGATAGAAGTCTTTCGCCATTTTTCTTCGAAATTACCCACCCTTCGTTGGTTTCCAGTTCTTCTTCCTTAAGATTCAGCATCATTGATCCAAGCTTTAGGATTTGATTCTTTGCAGAAATCGCCGCTTTGTATACAACACTACCCACTGAATAAGTCACGCGACTTGCATGTGTTGCAGAATCAAACAGTGAATTATCAGTATCAGTTTTGACTAACCTGATATCCGATAGTTTGCATCCCAGAGATTCAGTAGCGATTTGAGCAAGCACTGTGGATTGACCGCTTCCGACATCGACTGTCGCGACATTAAGGAGAACTGATCCATCCTCTTCTAATTTGATGATTGCTCCACTATGTTCGACGACGCCCGGTGACCCGAGAGTGCCACTCACCCAAACAGGACAAGCCGAGACACCCATGC
>JAKAPU010000069.1 GCA_021806865.1 archaeon | reverse complement strand
TTGATTCAGTTAAGGCATAATCTTGCCAGCTTTGGAATGTTGCAAGACCTAGGCGCCAGAATTCTTAGGGTCTCAACTAAGCATTTCATTAAAAGAGAATGTGATTCATTGTAGCGCTTAAGAAAGACTCAAAGTAGTTGTTCTGGGCACGTTCTCATCATTTAGACATCCTTTTGAAATCCCCACATCAAGCCTGAATTGATGCTAAAACAGATTCAAGGCGTCGTAGGAACTCCAGTAACTCCATTCACAAGGAAGGATGAGTTCGACGAACCAACCTACAGAACGATGATAGACTTCTTCATTGAAAGATCTGCGAGCGATGCGATTGCCTCGCCTATGCACATAGGAGAGTCATTGAACCTCACCGAGGCTGAGCGTATGCGTCTGGCGGAGGTTGCTGTGGACCAGGTAAACGACAGAGTGCCTGTCATAATTCATGCCAGTTGTCCTGGGACTGACCAGACCATCAAACTTGCCAAGCACGCGGAAGATGTTGGCGCAGATGCAGTGATTTCGATAGTGCCCTATCACTGGCATCCCAATCAGGAGGGAATCTATGCCCACTTTCAGAAGCTCTCAAGATCTATTGACATCGGAATGCTGGCATACAACTTTCCTGAAAGAATAGGTGTCTCGCTAGAATCCGAGACACTCTATCGCATGGTTAGGGATTTTGATAATTTTGTCGGTCTCAAGGAGGCAAGCTACGACATGCGGTATTTTAGCGAAGTCATGAGGCTTGTCTCTTCCCTCAAGAGAAATTTTTCGGTTTTCACAGGAGTAGAGTATCCGCTTCCCGGAATGGCGCTCGGTGGTCATGGTTGTTTTTCGGTCGTGGGCGCTGTCGCTCCAAATCTCATGAAAAACCTGTACTCTGCGTGTAAGAAGCAGGAGTACTCAAAGGCAAGAGTAATGCAGTACAAAATGTCTGAGATGCTCGCAATCCTTCTAAGGTTCAAGCTTTCTTCATCAGTGAAAGCTGCATTGGAGATCATGAAACGACCTGTTGGGAAACCGAGATTGCCCAACGTGCCACTAACACGAAAGGAAACATCGATCTTGCTTGCTGCTCTGAAAGACAGCAAGATACTTGATACAGAGCCGAGAGGATGGTAGGAGTGCATATCGGCTCAATAGCTTCAAATCAGGCTGTAAGGGAAAGGCGTGCATGCGTAACTCGACAATGTTGTTTCTGGTTGCTTTGCTGATTCTTGGGTGGTTCGGTGCAGAGGCGTACACTGCTCAAAACATCTGCGTAACAGGATGCATTGATCTGTCTGGTTTTACCGGCTGGCAGCAGGCAATCATTGTCGCAATTTTGCCGGTCTTGTTAGTACTGGGAGGAATTAGAGCACGTTCGAATGAGAAGAAAGGCAAGCCTCCCGGATCCGAACAGGTCCAGCCGTGAGCTTCTGCGTCGATCACTCACGCCTCAAGGAAGTAGAAAGTTATCGAATCTTGTTCCTAGTTTCAAATGATTTCCTAAGATGAACTATTCCGGCAATCTGGTTAGACAGGCAACCATAGAAGATCTTCCGCGTATCAACGAGCTGGTGAGGGAGGCTTATCAAAAATACCTGCCAAGGATGAACAAAGCCCCAGCTCCACTCCTTCAGGATTATGAGCAGCTTGTCAGGCAAGGTAAGGTTTGATAATTGGTGAGCCTATAGTAGGTTTGATTTGCCTTGATCGGAAAAATGAAGACACGATAATGATTGAGAACGTCGTAGTGGACCCCACTAAACAAGGGAGAGGAATAGGCCGTTCACTCATGGAATTTGCAGAACATTTCGCCGCTACTGTAGGGTTGCATCGTGTTGTTCTTTACACAAATGAAGTAATGACAGAAAACATTGCATTCTACACTCATTTGGGGTATACAGTAGTTGATAGGAGAACTGAAGATGGGTACAAGCGAGTATTCATGGAGAGAATCTTATCTTCAAGCGCCTAACCGCAAAACGCTTTCGTATTCCTTTTGGGTCTGTTCGAATAGAATCTGCTTATAAATGTGATGAGTTTTTCGACATTTGATTGCGCGAAGTTTTCTGTCTCTTGAATCCGATGGAAGAATTTGCTCTGAAATAAAAGTCAATTCTGAATCGATATTACTTCTAACGTCGGGCTTTATCGATCTATTCTAAAAAAGGCACAGCTCGAACTAAGAAGACAGGAGAGTTGTATCAAACATCAAAAATCTAATCAGTAATTACTTTCTGTTATCCATGCGAAACACTAAATATGAATTGGATATAGCCCACCGCTTATGCGAAATTTGGTTGCCGTTATTGCAATGGTCGTAGTTGCTATTGTCGTTGGCGGAGGAGTCTATGGTGTGATGGCCTCTGTTGCGCCATCGTCATCTGTGAATACCGTCACTTCAACTATCACTAGCACATCTGTTTCTACAGTCACGAGCTCTTCCGGAGGTGGGCAGGGAATCAATACACCAATCAAGGTCGGAGTCCTTGAACCACTCAGTGGAGCATTGGCCGGTCCAGGACAAGGTATCGTGGATGCGATCAAGCTCGCTGCGCTTCATGTCAACGAGTCTGGAGGAATCGATGGACAACCGATCAAATTGATAATAGACGATGTTCAAACAGATCCTCAAACCGCACTCACTGATCTGCAGAACCTCTACTCGGTGCAGGGCGTCCAAGTGGTCATAGGCCCGCCCACCACTCAGCAAGTTCTCACGATCGCTCAGTATGCGACTCAAAATCACATACTCGTTGTTACTTCGTCAGCAACGGCTGGTCAGATTTCAGGATTGAGTCCTTACATATTCAGAACTGTTCCAAGCGACAACATTCAGGCTCAAGCTGTTGCGGCGTACATCAACGCGAAGGGATACCAGCGAGTTGCAATAGTTACTCGCAACGACGCCTTTGGACAGGGGCTTGCAAACAGTCTTCAATCACTCTTGGGTAGCAAGGTAGTTAGTACCGTTCTCGTGACAAGCGGACAAAGCGACTATACATCACAAATGCAGCAAGTCAAGGCTGCCAACCCGGACGTGATTTTCTACGACGAGTTCGTTGCTGATGGAATAGTGATCTTCAAGAATGCTCTAAACCTCGGAATGCAGAACATTCCGACTGTAGGCTCGATTGAATTGCAGGATCCTTCTTTCTTCAAAGATCCGCTTGCAGCGCAGTACATGGCCGAGACTAACTTGACAGGCCCCTCTGCAGTTTCCACTTCAAACACTGCGCCTTACGTCCAGTTCGCTTCGGCTTTCAACAAGACCTTCGGATTTGCTCCCGGTCTGTTCACCGGAACTAGTTACGATGCTGCGATGTTGGCGTTCAATGCAATCGCCCGTGCAGGAACATACAATGCAACTGCAATTGCCGCACAGATGGTGCCGGTCAGCTCAAGTTACGTGGGTCCGTCTGGCTATCTGGCATTGAACAATCAAGGCGACGTCACACAGGTTTCATACACGTTCTACAGAGTCATTCAGGTGAATTCCACTTCCTATGGCTTTACAACCTTCGGATCGTATTCACCCGCGGCGGGAATTAGCCTGACTGGATAGAATTCCAGTCTCTTCCTGCCGAGTGAGAGATGTGAGTATCCTAGAGCTCCTGCCGCAAAGCCTGTTTGCGTCAATAGTTGACGGAAGCATCTTTGCGCTTGCAACCATAGGGTTCTCACTCACATACTCCATCCTAAAATTTCCGAACGTGGCGCAAGCTGCGTTCATCACGTTTGGAGCATACGTAGCTTACACAATCTCAACTCCTTGGAGGCTAGGATTTGAGGCCGGAGTCGCCGTAGCATTCATTGCCACAGGCCTGTTGGGCGCATTTTCGTACTTTGCAATCTTTCGACCGCTCGGAAAACGCACGCCAGGGTTCATTGCTCCAACAGTTACATCAGTAGGATACGGGCTCGCTCTGACCTACATCATACAACAGATATGGGGCCGAAACCAGCTTTTCTATTCGGCCATTTTCAGATCCTTCGACATAGGGTTTATTGTGGCAAATTGGATTCAGCTTGGCACTATCTTCCTTACAGTTGCGCTGGTGCTTACTATCCACTTTCTTCTTTCGAAGACAAAATTCGGAGCAGCAATGCGAGCGACTTCGAGTAATCCTGATCTGGTTCGCGCCTCTGGAATCAAGACCACTAGGATTATTTTGGTTGTTTGGTTCCTGGGGTCGGCCCTGGCAGGAGCAGCTGGAGTGCTACTTGCGGGCCAAACTGGCGTGACTCCTGCGGTCGGTTCAAACATGTTGGTGACAGTTATCGCCGTCGCGATTTTCGCTGGCATAGGTAGCTACTACGGCGTTATCGCTGCTGCGTTCATACTTAGCTTTGCCGAGAACTTCAGTGTTCCGCTCCTAATCGCCCTGGGTCAACCTGTCTACTACAACACCGCGGTTGCGTACATTGTAGTGATTCTTGTAATGCTTTACTTTCCAAGCGGGCTTTCTGGATCAGGACCGAAACTTTCTGCATTGATAAAGAGGGGCAAATCGAATGTATGAGTTGATAGTTTACTTTGCAACCATCGGCATAACCATTCTGATATTTGGAATACTTGCTTTGAGCGTCAATATTCAGTACGGCTCAGCTGGAATATTCAATTTCGGCGTTGTTGCGTTCTTCATGATTGGGGCGTACGCCTCCGCGTCGTTAGCCATTGCTGGATTCCCGTTTGTCGTGTCAGTAGTCTTCGGCGCTGCTCTCTCTGGGATTGCTGGATTTCTGATATCACTTCCAGCCTTGAACTTGCGTGGCGATTTTCTTGCGCTTGCGACATTCATGTTTGCCGAAATCATCAATATATTCGTGTTAAACATTCAATCGCTTGGCGGAGCGGTAGGGATCGCACATGTTCCGTCTGCCTTTCCCTGGATAACAAACTACAACACATCAGTCACAGCCAATCTAGCTTTGACTTCTCTGCTTTTCATAGGATTCTATGCTGTCTACAGATTGCTTATCGTCTCTCCGTATGGTAGGGTTCTAAAATCGATCAGGGATAATGAAACTCTTTCAGAGGCTCTCGGAAAAAACACGTTTCGCTACAAATCGCAGGTCTTTGTAATTGGATCTATCATCGCAGGCATAGACGGTGCGGTTTATGCCCAGTATCTTGGGTTTGCTGGAACCGAGCTTTTCACTTACTCGGTGACGTTTACTGTGTACATTATGAGCATAATTGGAGGCTCTTCAACAGGTGTCGGAGCAATTCTTGGATCGGCAATCTACACTGTTGTCCAAAGTGTGTTGCTAGTAGCAAAGGGTGTAATTGCCCTGCCAATAGACCCCAATAATCTGCTCTTCATTTTGTTCGGACTTATCACGGTGTTACTCCTCTATTTCAGGCCTGAAGGAATCATACGCGCGAAGATAAGGAAGGTAGATCTGAAATCGCGCCAATCCTGAAACTCGAACATGTAAGCAAGAGCTTCGGAGGACTACTTGCTGTGGATGATGTGTCCCTCGAAGTTGAAGCGGGAAGCATCACCGGGTTGATCGGTCCGAACGGTAGTGGTAAAACGACTCTGTTCAATGTCATTGCTGGTTCTTTCAAGCCTGATAATGGAAGAGTACTTCTCGGGAATCTGGATATTGTAGGAATGTCTCCACATCAGATCTTCAGAAAAAGACTGTACAGGACGTTCCAATCTCCACAGACAGCTCCATCTCTCTCAGTATTAGAAAACGTGCTACTTGCTGATCCAGGTCGTGCGGGCGAGGGACTGTTCCAATCGATCCTGTCTAGAAGGAAATGGCGCTTGGCCGAGGAAAAAATGATTGAGAGGGCATTCGATCACCTGAAGTTCTTGGGCATTGAAAAATATGCTAATGAATCACCATCAATTCTTTCGGGAGGGCAGTTGAAATTACTTGAAGTGGGGAGGGCTCTCATGTCCGAGGCATCGTTGATGTTGCTTGACGAACCAGCAGCGGGAGTTAATCCAACTTTAGCCTCGAAGATCTTTGACTTGCTAGAACACTTGAGAAAGGAGCGGAATTCGACTATCTTCGTCATTGAACACAAGGTAGACTTGGTTTTCGAGAGAGTCGATTACGCTTTCGTGATGAACAAAGGAAAGCTATTCTTCTCAGGAACTCCCGATGAAATCGCGAAAGAACAGTCGGTGGTTGATGTGTATCTGGGAGAGTGAGTATTGAACATGTTGCTTGATGTGAAGAACGTTTCCTCTGGCTATGGGAAATCTCTAGTCGTTGACAATGTTTCCATCAAAGTCGAAGAGAAAAAAACTGTGGGAATAATCGGGGCTAACGGCTCAGGTAAATCCACTCTACTGAAGACTATTGTCGGTTTGCTAAAGCCGTTTTCTGGAGAGATAACCTACGACGGAAGACAGATCACGAATCTACCTGTTGACGAAATCAACCGGATGGGCATAGGTTATGTTCCTCAAGTCAACAACGTCTTTCCAAATCTTTCTGTGAGAGAAAACCTGAGGATAGGTGGATATTATCTGGGAAGATCGGTTATCGAAAGAAAGATTGAGGAAATGCTTTCTTTGTTTCCTGAGCTCTTGCGCTATATGAGTTCGAAGGTGGAGAAGCTCAGCGGCGGCGAGAGGCAGATGGTAGCCTTTGCTAGGTCGTTAATGATCGCTCCAAAACTACTAGTACTCGACGAGCCTACGGCTGCGCTTGCCCCAATAGTAGTCAACAAAATGATGGAAAAGATCACTGCCATCCGTGATTCAGGGGTCTCGGTGGTGATGGTGGAGCAGAACGCGAAAAAAGCTATCCAGATTTCTGACCACGTATACGTGATGCTTTCTGGACGGATGATAGCTGATGGCACAGGAAAAGAAATTCAAGAAGACAAGGATTTGGGACGCAGATTGCTTGGAATGAAATGAGGCCGCTCTGAATCGAGTTTTCTTTGGTGACTCGCGTTGTATGATCTGACAGACAGAAAGATCGTTAGTTCTTTTCGAGACCACCTGAATGTTCTTGAGAGCTCGGGCTTGCTCATTCGCGTGAAGAATCAGGTGAATGCAGAGTATGAAATGGCAGCACTCATCAAAAAGGCGGCGAAGATAGAGAAGGCAATTCTCTTTGAAAATGTGAAAGGGAAACAAAGCGCAGTTGCGGCTAACGTTGCAGGGAGCCGCAAAATGCTCTCAATTGCTCTTGGTTTGAAGGAAGAGGAGTTCCTCAAAGATATTTCAAGTCGAACTTCAAGCACTGAGAAAGTCAAAACAGTTCAAAGCGCACCAGTTCAGGAAGTCATCGAAGAAGCAAGCGGAATTCTCGCACTTCCTCTACTCACACATTTTGAGCGTGACGCTGGAGGCTACATAACTGCCGGTACTGTTATCGCAAAAGATCCTGAAACTGGATTTCGCAATTCCTCTTTCAACAGAATGATGCTCCGAGCGGACGAGCGGCTAGGGATACGTATGATGCCTCCGCAACATCTGGGCGTGATCCAGTCAAAAGCGGAGACTAAGAAGAGGAATCTCGAAGTTGCGGTCGTGCTTGGAAACCATCCTGCGGAAATGATAGCTTCTGCAAGCATGCTCCCTTTTGGCAAGGATCATTTGGAATTTGCAAGCGCCATTAGAGGAGAGCCACTCGAGGTTGTAAAGTGCAAGACAGTGAATCTCGAAGTTCCTGCAAACGCAGAGATCGTTATTGAAGGTGAAATCGAAGCAAACGTGCGTGAAGATGAAGGCCCGTTTGGAGAGTTCATGGACTACTATGTTGAAAGAAACAAGAACCATGTTCTGAAGATACGTGCCATCACTCACAGATCGGATTACATTTACCAGGCCTTGCTGTGCGGTTCTAAGGAGGATCTTGGAATTCTTGCACTCGCCAGAGAGTTACTGATCTTCAACACATTAAGAAATTCTGGGTATGATGTGCGAGATGTCTCGCTGATGCCTTTCTTATTCAACGGCGTGATCTCATTGAGAAAGCGGTTTGAGGGTGAGCCAAAGAACGCAATGATGTCTGCTTTCGGAGCATATTCTTGGTTGAAATACTGCATTGCGGTGGATGAGGATGTCGATGTGCACGACCTAGACGATGTTTGGTGGGCTCTCGGCACGAGGAGCCAACCTGAAAAGGGCTTGTTCATGGTATCTGATGCGTTAGGTTTCCCTAGAAAGGACAAATCTGCCATACATCGTGGCAAGCTGGGCATGGATGCCACCGTGCCGCTTGATATGAAAAAGGAGTTTGAGCGAAAGAAGATTCCAAGCGAAGGCAAAGTCAATCTGCCCGATTGAAATCCTGATCTTTGTGTGATAATTGTTTGAGCCTGTCAGCCGAGGAAAGCAGAGTCTTGAGAGAAGTTGGCTCTCTCAAAGAAGAACTGGTGATGCTTACACAAGAGCTTGTAAGAATCCCCAGCATTTCTGGTCAGGAAATGAACGTTCAACAGTACATACGTTCAAAGCTGGACGAGATGCAATTCCACGTGAGAGTCTTGGCAAAAGATTCGAACCGCCCTAATTTACATGGGAGATTAGGGAGTGGGAAGGATATCATGCTTATCGGTCATGTAGACAACATTCTAGCGGGCAATATTGAAGACTGGGAGTTCCCACCCTATTCGGGACAGGTCAGTGGCGGAAGAATTTATGGTAGAGGAGTAGCTGATATGAAGTCAGGGCTAGCAGCAATGATGATTGCGGCAAAAGCGATTACACGGGCAGGTCTTATGAACGGCTGCTTTTCTATTGCCGCGGTTGTGGATGAAGAGGTGGAAAGCGAATGTGGGATGAAATACCTTGCAGAAAATCGTCTTTTATCTGCAGATGCTGCCATTTTTGGCGAACCTTCGTTCCCTGATGTTGTTGTGAAACTCAAGGGTGGTGTTTGGTTAAAGATTACAACCTTTGGAAAATCTGTTGGCTCGGGCTGGCCCGCGCAAGGAACCAACGCGGTGACAAAAATGTCCAAGATCCTGTTGGAGTTGGAGAGGCTAGATCTCGGAGGTATCACCGATCCATTGCTTGGTCGACCCACAATTGCTCCAGGTACGACGATTCGTGGAGGAGAGACGTTGCATTCTATTCCTGACAAGTGTGAGTCCACAGTAGAGATCTACACCGTTCCGGGTCAGAGAACAAGTGATGTTGTATCGAAAGTAATGCAAACCATGGAACGCTTGAAGGAATCCGATAACAAACTAGATTATAGAGTTGAAAGGATTTTTGAAACAGAACCCTACGAGACTAGCCCAGATGAGAAGATTTACAGAAATCTTCAATCATCGATAGCATCTATCTTTGGCAACGAAGCTAATCCCACTGGTATTCCTTCGGTAGGAGATGCAAGATTCATGAGAGATCTCGGCATACCGTCTGTCATTGCGTACGGTCCTGGCGAAAAAGGGAAGGGCCACGTTGTGAATGAATCTGTAAACATCGATTCACTCGTCAACGTGACAAAAGTGTACGCGCTAACTGCTCTTAGGTTTTGGTCAAGCTGACTTGAAGTGAGGAATTATCTCCTTGCCGATTAGGCGAATTGCTTCCTCTGGGTCTTCTCCCAGCGGACCGCCAATAGAGATTGTCGTGGCACCCTTTCGGATCATCGTCTCAATGCGTTTGATACAGTCTTCGGGTGTTCCGTAGACTGCAAGATCGAGCATCTTGTCTGTTACTTTACGCGCGGCAGACTCGTACCTTCTATTTGCAAGTTCATTTCTGACTGGTTCGACGTCCTTCTGCGATACTCCAGCTTTGCTAATCATCTCCTCCTCAAGGTAAGGCAGGAAGTACGCAATTACTCTCTTCAGAGCCATCTTGTCCACTCGGCCAGATTTTGAAACGTAGATCCAAATTAGGCCCGCGCATTCGATTTCTGAAAAGTCTCTTCCTGCCTTCTTCGCACCCTGCTTGATGTACTTCAAGGGATAATCGATTGATTCTGGTGGAGTAGCCATAGGCAGACTGCCGTCTGCAATCATGCCTGACAGCTCGAACATTTTCGGTCCGATGCCCGGAATGTAAATCGGCAGGTTCTTGCGAAGTGGCTTGAACCGAAGATAACACTCCTTATTCCAATTGAACACTTTTCCTTTGAACTTCATGGTTTCTCCCTGTAGAAGACCACGGATGAGACCGACCGACTCTCTGGTCAGGTCAACGAGTCCGACTTTGTCAAGCCCTAGCCACTTGTACATGGATTCTGTATGCGAACCAATCCCTAGTATTGCTCTCCCGCCTGATAGTTCATCAAGACCCACAGCAAATGTGGCCACTTCAGAAGGATCTACGGTGTACGGCTTTACGTTGTAACCAATTGTTATCTTCTTTGTTGCCGCGGCAACAGCGACTGCGCTCACCCATGAATTCCTTTGAAATGGATCATGCGCAAACCAGCAACCGTCAAACCCGCTCCTCTCGGCAGTTACTCCAAGTCTTTGAAGCTGGGCCGCATTGCCCAAAGTTCCGAGAAGTCGAACACCAAACTTTGTCATGAAATACTGCGAGCGATTTTCGATAGTTTAGCTTTCTGGAAGAGCTCAGAAAAATCCATGTGAGACATCTAATGGACGGGCAACTCTCTTGCAAATATGATGTTCGTCACAAGCCATATTATTCGTTTCATACATTCATTCCTACAAATGGAATTTGGAGCAAGGTTTCTCGGCTGGTTTGACATCTCGGCAGACTCTCAGTTGATGTTCGGGAAGCTTGCGGAAAAGTACGACTTCGATTATTGCTGGTTTCCACATGACACATTCATGAGAAACACATGGGTGCTCACTTCGGCGTTGGCGGCACAGACGAAGAAGATCAGAATCGGATCGGTCGGAACAAATCCTTACACAAACGATCCCTGTGAGATTGCAACCTATCTTGCAACACTGGATGAAATATCTCATGGTCGAGCGGTACTTGGGATTGGTCTTCACACCACTGACATGATAGGCTGGGTCGGAATCAAAGCAAGGGATCCTGTCGCACGAACCAGAGAATCTGTAGGATTGATTCGCAATACGCTGAAGACATTTCCAAAGGGAAGAGCCAGGCCGTTTCACGGCAAAGAATTCGACTGGTCCGATCAAGCATACCTCAGATTCAAGCCCTTCAGAGAAGAACCGCCAATCTATGTCGCAGCTTTTGGAAAGGATTACCTTGAGCTTAGCGGAGAGATCGGAGATGGTTCGCTTCCTATGATAACGCCTCCAGAATCTTCTGCCTATATGGTGAATGCAATTCGAGCTGGCTGCAGGAAGGCGCACAGGAATCCAAAGGAAGTCTCAATAGCCGGATTCGCGTGGATCTCGATTTCAAAGGAAGACCCGAGCAAGGCTGCAGAGTATCTCAAGCCGGTTATCGCATACTTTGGACCCTACTTGGAGGAGGAGGCACTCTCGACTGTCGGACTGTCTTCTGCAGATTTCAAAGAAATCAAAAGAGAGATCGACCGTGGCAGGTACGACGTCGCAAAGAATCTGGTGACAGATGAGATGCTGAAACTTGGAATCACTGGGACTGTCTCTGAATGTACCGAAAGAATTGCCAAAGTGGAAAAGGCCGGAATCGATCAGATTTCCTTGGGAGGTCCGTGGGGACCCAATATTCAAGATGCGATCAGAATCGTGGGCAAAGAGATCATTCCATCGCTCTACTCCAAACATAGTTAGGCGTTTTAGGAGTAATCCACTCCTCCCAAATCAGAGCGATCTGTTTGATCCTGTGCGCGTTGTTACAAGGTAGCAAATGCCTTTTACAAAATCTTTAACGTTGGGCTCTGGTAGGGGTTGGCAACTTGAAATTCCGAGTCGATTCTAAGTCAACAGCACTTCTAGTAATTGACATGATCAACGGCTTTGTTGCAGAGAAAGCTCCCCTCGAAGTGCCCGAAGCGAGAAGCATAGTTCCTAATATTAGGAAATTAGTGGAGAAATCTAGGGAATTCTCCATCCCCATCATATACGCAAACCATTCTTTCAGGAAAGATGGTCTCGACCGCGGCCTGATGTTCGATTTTTGGCCAGTCCTTGCTGATGGATGTCTTGCGCAAGACACTGAGGGAGCAGATGTCTATTCAGAGCTGAAGCCCGAAGGCGGCGACATCATCGTTAGAAAATATCGGTACAGTGCTTTCTTCAACACCGATCTTGATACAATACTTCGGAAACTGGGCCGAGACACGCTAATCATCACTGGGACTCTGACAGAGTTTTGCTGCGAATCGACGGCGAGAGACGCCTTTTTCAGAGACTACAAAGTCCTTTTCGTATCTGACGCAAACGCAACATCGGACCAAGAGTCGCATCGTTCCACTCTCAGGACAATTTCAAGAGGGTTTGGCGAAGTGGTTTCGACAGCCGAAC
>JAKAPU010000294.1 GCA_021806865.1 archaeon | reverse complement strand
GGAATCCAGAATCCCCTGAAATGTACAGGTCGCCGTTTGCCGGGTCGTACATTGAGAAGCCTGGGTTACTAACTGAAAGAGTAGCTACAACGCTGTCCGGCGTTTGTGCATAGTTTACTGCACTAGGGGGATCTGCGATGATGCTTGGTTGGAGCGATGAAAATATATTTTCTTTCCTCAAATTGAGCTTTGACTTCAAAGAGCCCACAAATGATTGGAACTTTGTGCTGATTGAACTCGCTAACTGTTGCAGTGCATCTGAGCTGTGAATTGATGGGGTTGATTGCGAACCTTGAGGAGGCGATTTCGAAAGCTGGGTAGTTTGAGCGGAAAAGGTTGCAGAGAAAGTAACAAAGGATGAAAGCAAGAGTAGTGACAGCGCCGCAAAGGAGCAGAAGACCATTTGCGCTCTAGCTCTTCTAAATGTGCTGGATTTTTTCATTTATCTGGTTACAGCTCTTTCGCGCCGCGCATCGAAGTGGTGGGGGTGATTTAGACTTAGTATATATTTCGTGTGAAGCCGAAACTCACGAATGTGAATTCGAAATTCATATAGCGAAAGCCGGCATAAAGTGGTCGATCAGATAATTTTTCCAGATGTCGCTTTTTCCAGCAAGTGTAACCATAATCTTCGATTGGATACTTTACCTTCCTTCCACAATTCTTGCAGTATGATATGATTCGGGAAGCAAAGCTCACCACCTTTTAGATTTATTGCGCTAAGCACCGAGAGTGCTTCTAACCATTTATTCACAGGACATGCATCAAGACCTTCGCAAAATGTCCTAACGAAAAGCGTTTCGCTCATATGAAGAATTGATCGGTTGTAATTGATACCAAGCAACCATTCTGACCGTCTGGCATTGTGTAAGCAGAATAATCAGTCATGTCAGCGTGACCAAGATCAAGTACAGCGCTGCTGAGGAAATTTTGCTCTACAAAGTGAGTTCCGAACCAATTGATTATGCTAGACAGGAGAATTTGGCCGAGAGTTCTTTGTGCCGTGTTTGAACAACGACTCGTTGTTTCAACTCTCGCAGCAGGAACTCTCTGTCTAAGCGACTATTTCTTGGATCTTTTTCTTGGCTGCGATTTGCTCGTCCAGCCAAGCGTCTATCCTTCCCGAACAGTCGTGTGTTCCTTTTATGAAGTCCATCTGCACATCTGTTACTCCTTCTATTGCCCTGGCCTTCATGTAATTCTCTTCCGCCTCAGACATCCTTGTCGTGAACATCATGAACATCGCATTGCGCAAAGAAGGATCAATCACCCTGCAAAAACTGTTTTCTCTGAATGTCTCTTTTATCTCCTCGATAGCATCACACCACTTTGAGTTTTCAATTCTGAACATCAATCCGTAGAGGATAGTACCTGAAACATTCTTCATGTCAAAGACAGGAGCAACGAAGTAGGACCTGTCCCTTACCAATTTTTCAAGATGGTAGTTTATCGCGCGCGGTGTCAGGCCTAGTTCCTCAGCTATCTTCTTGGAAGACTTTAGGGCATCATACCTCAACGATTTAATAATTTTCCACTCAGTTTCTGGCAGCCTTTGCTGCTTCACTTTTGGCAATTGGAAATCGTAGAGTTTCACGGGTTCAGAGTTTGTGAGTACCCCAGCAAGATCGAGAATCCGGTCGAGATCCATAGCCGATTCGTAGACAATCGTAACTCGCAGAGAGTTCATGCACTCGTCAATACGCAAGATCTCTTTGATGAGTTTCAGCTTGCCTAGTGCGTCTCTCTTCTTCGCAGGATCCTTCAATAAGAATAGGTAAGAGGACGCTTTTAGTCCAGCTGCAGCCACGTTTGGATAAGCTTGATAGTATCTGATGAAACCCTTTTCTTCCAGTTTCCTGATTCTGGCACGCACGGTCTTTTGATTAATGCGTAGACCAGCGGCAATCCTTGCCAAGTTAGGTCGTCGATTGGTGACGTGAATAGGCGATTGATAATCAAACCCCAGGTCCCACAGGATGACTGCGTCGAGAGAGTCCAACGGCGATCCTCCGAGTTTGATTGGGATTGTATATCTGCTTTCCCAAATTTGCACTGCGTCTCCCCTTTTGGGAAAATTCTTCCAGAACTCTTTCCGCTCTGACCATACTGATTGGCGGTGACGAGATATACATGAAGGGTTCGCAAGATTCAGACCATGGCAAGAAGAAACACGTACCAGCATGTCTTCACTCGTGATGTGCCAGTGGAGATTAAGGCGGCATTCGATTGGATGACAGATTACAGTCAAGAGGATATGCGCTTCTATGATTCGGAATCTGGAAGCCGGAGCTTTGAACGCCTCGCACCAGACAAGATCAGACTAATCACAGTAGAGAAAGAGAGGCGGCACAACATAAGAATAGAAGGAATCGTCACTTTGTCTCCCCCAAAGCACTGGACTTACACAGGTGTGATGCTACGCGACGCCAAAGCTATTGCCAGCTTCAATGAGTACTTCTCTCTTGAGGCACTAGACCATGAAATGACGAGATTTACGATTCGACTGGAGGCAAAACCGCTTACCGTGAGTTTCAGACTCTACACGACGCTGTTCAGGAGGAAGCTGGATAGA
>JAKAPU010000293.1 GCA_021806865.1 archaeon | reverse complement strand
CACACTTTGACTCGTATGGGCAGGTTGTACATGGACACTGTTCGATAGATCTAAAATTCAAAGGAATACGAAGAGACGTCAGCATGTATGTCCATCTGTCGCCGTCGAGAAACTTTCGCCTTTGAATTATGCCCTGTTTCTCAAGACGAATGGCTAGCCTTGAGCCGTCTCTACTGTTGAGTCCGAGCTCCCTCGAAAGAGTGTTCTGTAGTATGCCTTCCTTCCCGTGCTCTGTGACTATCCTGCAGAATCTGGATACCAAGTCTTCGTCCAAGCTTTGATTATCTACGCATGTACAATGGACAAGTTCCTCGGTTTAAATGTTACACGTATCTCAGGAGACTAGAAGATGCCTTTTGTCTAAATCTGATTTTGCAATAGTGAGAACGCAAAATAAGAACCAGTATTCATTTTCGTACATAGGCTCTGCATTTCTTAGCAAGAAACTGCAATGGGATCTTTAAAGATCCCATTGAAAGTGTGGTAATAGTCATTTGACTTAAAGGATGACTAGCCACTCTTGGCTAGAGCTCTTTCAAATTCTTCCTCCAGAGCGCTGTATTCTTCAATGCCAACTGAGACTCGTATCATAGCATCCGTGATACCCGTTTCTTTCTTTTGCTTCTCCGTGAGGTTCCTGTGAGACGTTTTCATCGGATGCGAGACAGTCGTGTGCACTCCGCCCAAAGACGGCGTCAGAGTCACCTTGGAGAGTCTATTCACAAACGCACTGGCCCTTGAAAGCCCGCCCATCAAATCAAAGGATATCATCGCACCAAACATTCCATTGTCGAACAGTTTCACTGCGAGCTTGTGTTGTGGGTGGCTCTCCAGTCCGGGATAGTACACCTTTGAGATTACGTCGTTCCTAGATTCAAGGAATCTGGCGAGCTTAAACGCGTTTTCAGAGGCTTGTTTCACACGCAGTTTCCATGTCTGGACGCTCCTGCTTGCAAGCCAGCAATCAAACGGACCGGCGACGACTCCAGCTCGCGTGCAAAATTTGGAAACAGGATCCATCATCTTCTTTTCACCGCACAACACTCCGAGCAGAAGGTCCGAGTGACCACCCAAGAATTTCGTTCCGCTGTGCATCACTATGTTCGCTCCATATTCGGCCGGTCTGATCACGAAGGGAGTCGCAAAGGTATTGTCGACAAGAAAGAGCGCTCCTGCATCCTTTGATATTTTTGCGATTCTTTTCACATCGCAAACCTGCATTGTCGGGTTGGATATTGTCTCCACGAGCAGCATCTTGGTATTCTTCCTCACTGATCCGGCTACTTTGTCGAGGTCTGTCGCGTTAACAAAGGAGCACTCAATTCCAAATCGCGAGAGGTCCTCCTGAATGAACGCAGTAGTCCCGCCGTAGAGGCTGTCGGAAGCGACGATATGGTTTCCATGCTTCAGCTTCGAGAGAAAGGCAACGCTGAGTGCTCCCATGCCTGATGAGCAAACGACTCCAGATTCAGTATTTTCATACGCGGCTACAAGTGAGGCAAGCTCCGTAGAATTAGGCAGCCCGTTTCTTCCGTAGAGGTAGCCTCCGGGTATCTTCCCGTTGTAGTAATCGTCAAGAGTTTCTAGATCAGGATAGTCGTAAACTGAAGTCTGGAAGATCGGCGTGGAGTGAGGCTTGATCTTTCTCCAGCGCTCCAACTCGTCTCTTGAGGGCTTTGCTGGCATGTCATTGCGAGATTAGCCGGACTATATTTCATTAACGTTGACTAGTGCTCTTTGTAGGACATTATGTCGATGGCTTTGACAGGTTTTATTCTGATCAAGATCCGAGGAGCCCGCATCAGTTCTTTGAACTCTTGTTTCAGGGCGCCCTTGGGAACATATCTCTTCACGATTTCATATGTGATCTGTTCCAGACGCGCCTTGGTGAGCGATGTTTTGCCCTCGACTATTATTCCTTCGTAGGGTTGAATATCAGTATCGATGATTAGGGCGGCATTTGGATTCTTGCGTAGCGCTTGAACCTTAAGCCTATCCTCGGCGGTGGAGATCCAGAAGTACTTGCCATCCCACAGATACCAGACTGATGAAACATGCGGCACGCCATCCATAGAGACAGCGAGCCTGAGGAGCTTTGTCCTTCCCTTGATTAGAAAGCGCTCGATCTTCTTTTCCTTTAGATCAACGAGCACATGCCGTCTACTCTCTCTTTCGAACGCCGTGCTTTTCGATTAATTCCTTTGCCTTCGCCGCTATCTCGTCCCATTTCCATCCGGCCACACTCATCCTGCAAAGGTCTACCTTCCATGCCTCGTTTCGCTTCTGCCAGCGGTACATGCGCAGGTCCTTTCCGAACTCGCTCTCGACCACCACCAGCGCCACGATAAGTTTGGCGCTACGGTAGATGTCATACCCTTCTAGCACCTTGAACGACTCGGAGACCGGATAGTCTCCCTGCTGCTTTGGTTGTTCGCTCAAATCTTTCACACTGGGCTTTAGGCGAGTGGGAATAAAGGTTTCAGCAGCGAAGAGTTACTGCTTTGACATTTCCTTTTTCTCGGATGCGAGGTATGCCTTGTAGCACTCGTCGTTGTCGTACACGTGGTCGAGATATTCGTCGAAAGGCAGCTC
>JAKAPU010000292.1 GCA_021806865.1 archaeon | reverse complement strand
GGCGCCTTTTGACCAACTTCTACCAATTTGTTCACCTAACAAAGAGCCTCCTTCTCGGAGATCTATTAATGGTTTGGCGAAATCGATTCAGTAATCAAATAAAGCTCTCCAAAGAGAAAGATGGATCAGAAATGAATGAAATAGACATTGAGTCGCTCCTAAGTGTTCCAAGCGTCTCTGGATTCGACATCTCGAAGAATGGAAACATATTGATTTCTTCCAACAGAAGCAAGCGTTGGCAGCTCTACATCCTTGATTCGAGCAAAGAACCAGAGCAGATCACATTCGATGAAGAAAGCAAGGTGAGAGCAAGATTTCTCTCCGACGGGAAAAAGATCCTGTTTGCAAGCGATAGGCAAGGCGATGAAAAGTTCAACCTGTACACGTACAACCTTGGAACAAAGGGAGTGATCAACCTTACACCAGGTACCGAATTTGCGATTTATCCTGACGCTACTTTCTCCAACGACGGAAAAAAGATTGCATATGTTTCAAACGCTTCGGACGAATTTGCAACATACGTTCTAGACGTAGATTCACTCCAATCCAAAAGGATTAGCAACCACAGTTTCTCGGACGAACATGCCGAGATTTCTCCAGACGGGAAACTAGTGGCATTCAACGCCGCTATCGGCGGACAGAACAGAGGATTGTTTCTTGCCTCTTGTGAAAGTCCTGAGAAAGAGCAATTAAAACTCCTTGAAAGTGGCGTGCAAATTGACGCGGACCAGCAGGCGTGGTCTCCTGACAGTAGGCAACTCGCATTTGTTTCATCCTCGAAAGGCTGGTATGACATTGGGCTCTGGGATGTGCAGAAGAATTCGATCAGATGGCTAACCAAATCAAGCCTAGAATATTACGAACCCGCTTTTTCAAACGACGGGAAGAGGATTGCTTATCTTTCAAACAGCGGTGGAGACATCAAGCTTGTAGTCCACGACATTGAAAAGGATGAAGGTGCAACTATCGAGTTTAGGCATGGCGTTGTAGCTTCGCCGAGATTTTCAAAGGACGATAAATCAATCTACTTTCTGTTCACCGGTCCAAGAAATCCTGCAGATCTCTGGCAATACGGGTTTGAAGATGAAAAGTTCGTCCAGCTTACGAACAGCCTTCCAGAAGACTTCGATGTGAGCAACTTTGTCGACGGCGAACAGATAACTTACCCGTGCAAAAAGGATGGGATGCGCATACCCGCGCTGCTATACATGCCTAACCGGAGCACAGTGAAAAAGGGTCCAAAGCAGCTCAGAGGGAAAGACACGCGCGAAAATCTCCCACTGGTGATCGAGATCCATGGCGGGCCAACAGCTCAATCCCTAAACGAATGGGATCCACTCATACAGATGCTCGTCGCAAAGGGCTTTGTAGTCTTGTCTCCGAACTACAGAGGCAGCACCGGCTATGGGAAGAAATTCAGAGAGGCAAATCGCTTCGTCATGGGATATCTCGACCTCGCAGACTGCATGAGCGGCAGGGACTTTCTCGTCGAGAGAGGTGTTGTGGATCCTTCACGCGTCGCAGTGACCGGCGCCTCCTTCGGCGGATACCTGACGATGTGTTCGCTGACAAAGTACCCGGACTACTGGACCTGCGGTGCCGCCCTAGTACCATTCCTCAACTGGTTTACTGAGATCCAAAACGAGCGCGAGGATCTTCGCTACTGGGATTTGCAAAACATGGGAGACCCGGAGAAAGACAGGGAAAGGCTGAGGGAGGCCTCGCCGATCTTTTTCATTGAGAATATCAAATCACCGGTGCTGATAATCGCCGGTGCGAACGACCCGCGCTGCCCACTAGAGGAGTCAGTCCAGGCAAAGGAGGAGCTCGAAAAACTTGGCAAGCAAGTCGAACTGCGCGCCTATACGGACGAGGGACACGGTTTCCGGAAGATGGAAAACAGAGTGGACGCATACAAAAGGACAGTTGCATTCCTCGAGAAGAACCTTTCAAAGAAGGTTGAAGTCTAGTTGAGAGCCGCATCAAGGAACGCGGAGTGCCGCTTCCACGCGCCTTCAAGTGAAGACACCATCTCTTCGCGGCACGCATCGCAGATGAACTCTTCGCCGAGCATGTTCTCCTCCGTCGGCTCCAAGATCTCTTTCTCACAGGAAAGACAGCGTTCCAATTCGACCACCCTTCAGGCCTCCGTCTTCTTCAGCTTTTCCAGCGTTTCGACGTACTTTGAAATCAAGTCAAGTAATCTTGCCTGCTCCTCGACGTCCGTCGTTGCGTCGAGCTGCTTTGACACGGCAGAGAGTTTTTCCTCGATCATCTTTCGAAGCGGAGAAAGCGTTGGAGCCTGCACTTCTTTAGGCTCTGGAGCTTTTTGCTCCGGCTTGGGCGAGAGGACCGCATCGAGGTCGTCGCAGTTCATACAGTACATCTTATCCTTGTACTTCAGCTGGAGACCGCCGCACTTTGGACAAGGCTCGCGCAGCAGCGCCGCCCCCCGCCTCAGAAGATCAGCGCCGCTTGTCACGCGCGCGCGGTTTCGTGCTTCCTCAGCGTACTCCATAGAGTTTCTGGGAGTAATTCCCGAAATTTAAGACTTGAGTAGCATTGCAACACCACGTCTACATGCTAAGATGCTCGA
>JAKAPU010000291.1 GCA_021806865.1 archaeon | reverse complement strand
CACAGCCTCGTCCCTTGCGATGGTACCTTCGCGCATCAGATCTAGGGCGATCTTGACGGCGGCCTGAGCGGTTCTCTTTCCAGTGCGAGTCTGGAGCATCCACAGCTTGCCGTTCTCCACTGTAAACTCAAAGTCCTGCATATCCATGTAGTGCTTCTCTAGAAGTCCTGCGATGTTGAGAAGTTGGTTGTAGAGGTCTGGCATTTTCTCATGGATTTCTTCTATGGAGAAGGGCGTTCGAGCTCCAGAGACGACATCTTCACCTTGTGCGTTGATCAGGAAATCAGCGTAGAGCTGCCTTTCTCCGGTGCTAGGATTACGTGTGAATCCTACGCCCGAGCCTGAATTGTTCCCTGTGTTTCCGAAGATCATTGCAACTATGCTCACAGCAGTGCCCATTTTGTCATCGATCTTGTAGAATCTCCTGTATTCTATTGCTCTCTTTCCATTCCATGAAAGCAGGACAGCCTCGATCGCTTTTCGCAACTGTTCCTCTGGATTTGAAGGGAAGGCCCTGCCAGTCCGCTCCTTGTATAATTGCTTGAATTCGTCGATTAGCTCCGCGAGATCATTCGCAGAGAGCTCCACATCGCTCTCGACGCCTCTTGCATCCTTCTTCTTCTGAATCAGATCCTCAAAGTCAGCGCCTTCTATGTGGTCGACGATCTTTCCGTACATCTGTATGAAGCGTCGATAGGCATCATTAGCAAACCTCTCATTACCAGTTGACTTTATCAAATATTGAAGGACTTCGTCATTCAGCCCAAGATTGAGGATGGTGTCCATCATTCCTGGCATAGAGAGAGGTGCTCCACTTCTCACGGAAACAAGAAGAGACTTGCCGAATTTCTTACCAGTTCGTTCTTCGATCTTCTTGATTTTCGAAAGAACGATAGGCATCAAGTCTTCTGGGAAAGCTCCGTTGTTCTCATAGTACTCGGAACAGATTTTAGTCGTTATTACAATGCCAGGTGGAACCGGTAGTCCAGCATGAGTCATCTCGACCAGTCCGTGACCTTTGCCTCCTAGCAGATCTTTTCCTAGGCCATAAGCTTCGTCCAGAAGTAGCACTTTTTCCGTGGTTGCTGTCTGGGCCGTCATCTCTATGTCGAGCATTTTTCATTTTCGTTGTATATTTAGGTACCTTTTCTAAATCTGAAAATACATATCATATTCGAGTACATACAATGCTAATTGTACATACTTCCAGATCGATTTCTTCTGGCCAACATTCGCGTTAGTTTCCTTGGATTGCTCTGTGAATCAAACGGCTGCTTTTTATCGAGCTTTGACGGTCTGTAATCACATGAAGGCAGCACAAAGCGAAGCGGAATCCTTGCACAAAGAAGACCTATTCGTGTATGTGGATGGTCAACTCGTGCCAAGGGCGAAGGCCATGGTGTCTGTTATGGACCACGGACTTTTGTACGGGGATGGAGTTTTCGAAGGAATAAGAGCTTACGATGGAGTTGTCTTCAAACTCAAGGAGCATATCGATAGACTCTACGAATCAGCGAATTATATCAGGCTGAACATACCGATGAGCAAAGAGGAGATGATTCGCGCGGTAGTTGAGACGCTACGCAAGAATCGGTTGAGGGATGCCTACATTAGATTACTTGTAACCCGGGGTGTCGGAGACCTTGGTTTGAATCCTACCATCTGCAAGACTCCGTCTGTCATAGTGATAACCGAACCAACATCTCAACCACAGGATCCGAGGTCGAAAGTTTCAGGAATATCAGCCATAATTTCGTCCATACGAAGAGATCCTGTAGACGCGACTTCGCACGAAGTGAAGTCGCTGAACTATCTCAATAGCATACTTGCAAGGTGGGAGGCCATCGAAGCTGGCGTGAACGAAGCGATAATGCTTGACACCCAGGGCTTCGTTTCAGAGGCGACTGCCGAGAATGTGTTTATTGTCAGAAAGGGCCAAGTCGCAACACCCTCTACGAATTCTGCTATTCTGCACGGAGTAACTAGGCAGAAAGTCATTCAGATCGCCGAGGATTTGGGCTACGTCGTAAGCGAAAGAGAAATCACACCGTTTGAACTGGTCAACGCAGAAGAAGTCTTCTTGACTGGCACGCTGGCCGAAATAGTCCCCGTCACGAAAATCAATGGCAGACTAATTGGAACAGGTAAAGTGGGGCCCGTGACGGCAAGGATCTATGGAGAGTTTGGGAAGATTAGAGTGAGCATGTCTGAAGGTACGTCGATCTACGAGATTGAGGAAACCGCGACGAAAAAAGCTTGATCTCGACCATCGGGCACTAGTTTCAGTCGCCTTCTCATGATGTGATTTCGTTTCTAACGTGAGCAATTGGAGCAGGATTTGGAAATTCACAAGTGCCAAATCTTGAACATTCAATACCAGAACTCACCTGATGTATTGCTGTGGGTTCGCCCCTGACCCAACCTAGCAATAAGCTTGACAATGTCCGCAAGAATTACGTGTGTAGGTCAACTCACATTGACCAATTGTCATCAAACAACCCTTTGATGCGGCTCTGTAGAAACCCTATGACAAAAGAATAAGCCAGATTCGCTATCCTATTCGCGTTGTAGGCTATCACCCTGAATCTCAGCTCGTTGTTC
>JAKAPU010000068.1 GCA_021806865.1 archaeon | reverse complement strand
GTGAGATAGTGGCGTATGGAGAGGTTATGGATCCTGTGCCAGTCGTATCACTGCCAGAAGTACTGACGAATATTGTAGGTGGAGCCTGCTGGGCGGAAGTCGGGAGAGTAACCACGCTAGCAAAAAGAATCAGCAGGACAGAAATCATGATGATGCAGTTCGTTTCTTTTGTCAAGGAAATTTTCAACACTGCAAGAAAGACGCCACTATATCTAGGCTAGGTTTACCGAAATCAGGAAACCCCTTGTTTTAATCCAACTCGTTTCGTTGCTGTGAGATGACATTTGTTCTCGTGGTGAAGGAATGAGGAGCGGCAGGTATGCTTTGGTGAAAATTCGCCGAGATCTTCTTCCGAGGCTCGACGAGATAGCCCAAAGGCTTGGCTACAAGAGCAGAGACGAAGCAGTTAACGACGCAGTTAGGCGCTTCATTGAGTTGATCGATTCAACACAGAGTGGATGAATTGGACTTCTTATATGATGCCGCCGCCAATGGAAGTCATAACACGTGAGTTTGTTTTCTGCTCTACTGTGGAAATATGGACCCAACGAGTCTCGCACGAAATATGATCTGACTGGCTACCTACCAAGCTAGCGCTATTGCTTCTCGTGGTTTGATCTGCGCTGTGTTAGCCGCGACAGATTCTACCTGTTTCGCATAACCTGTAGCTCCGATCTTTTCGAACTTGTTTTTGGCTTCAAATAGCAGTTTCTTGGAGGCGCTGTCGTCTCCCCGCAATGCTCTTGTTAGTCCCTTCCACCAGAGCACCCTGCCCACCGAGACAGAATCCGCCGAGAGCAGCTGACCGGCCCGCTCAAAGCACGATTCAGCCTCTGAATATCTCCCGTCAACAATCTGAAGCGCACCTTCAGCGAGTTTCAGGACGCCTAGCGAATACCTCCTCTCGGTGTGTTGCTTCTGCGCCATCGGGAGCTCCTTTTTCGCTTCTCTTGTCTTTCCGAGCTTGATCATCAGTATCATTCTCTCGGAAAGTAGCTCAAGAAGCACTAGTCTGTCGGATGTGTCTTCTATGATCTTTATCGCACGGTTAAGATGTTCCAGCGCTTCGTACCTTTTGCCCAGGCGTTCCAGCACAAGTCCCCTGGCCGACTCCGCAAGCGCCGTAAGATTCTTGTTTCCCAATGGTATCTCCGCGTTTGCAAGGAGCGAAAGTGATTTTTGGAATTCGCCCTTCATGTAATAGTAGACACCAAGCCCCAGAGTGGCTCCCGCTACATCTCTAGCGTCGCCCGCACGCTTGTAGATTTCAATTGCCTGCGATTCTAGTCTGATCGCTTCGCTTATTCTCCCATTCCACATCATCGCGTCGGCCAATCCATCAGTGAGCAAACCAGCTGTAACGGGATCTTCGCTTCCGATGTGTGGTACTTCGAGTCCAGCCTTGTATTCCGGCTCCGCTCTTCTGATGTTTCCTTTGTCTCTCAGAATATACCCGTTGAATAGAAGCGCCCTGGCTACGAGAGCTCCGTCACCGTACTCTCTTCCTATCGCTTCTGCCTCTTTGAGGTGCTTTGCAGCAAGGTCGAGCTGCGTGTTCATCCTCTGGAAAGTGTACGCCTTGGTTTGAAGAATCCAGCCTCTCAATCTCTTGTCTTCGTTCACCGTGTTTGCGAGCATCTCCTCAGTTAGATGCAGCAGTGGTTCAAGATACCCCTCATCAACAAGCTTGACGCTCTCCTTCAGTATCTGGACTGCCTCGTTCTGTTGGCCCCCGATTATATGATGATAAAGCGCTTCAAGTGAAGAGCGCGCGTCCCCTTTTGATTGGTAGTAAGCCGCTGCTCTCCTATGGCTTGCCTCGGATGAGTTCGAGAGTACATCGCGCACCAAGTCATGAACAACAAAACCTTCGCCGAGTCTGGTCACAACGCCGAGTCTTTCAAAGACCGCGATACGGTGAGTAAACAAGTCCTCCCGCTTCTCGACACGAGTTACAGCATGAAAGGCATCAAGAGACACTGGCCCCCTGAACACGGAAATGCACCTCAGTGTTTCCAGCTCGATCGGAGCCATGGCGTCTTCGAGCCACTTCAATACGTAGTCTCTAAGCCCAGCCACGGCAGTTTCTAGCGCAGCCCGTGCGCCCTTCAGCTTCGCTGCTGTGCACATCAAATTCAGCGCGAGCGGATGACCTTTTACCCTGCCGTTGATCTTTCTCACTTCTTCGCTCGCCAAGCGTATATCATTTGCTTTGAAAAGCTCTGCGGCTTCAGCGACTGTGTGACCTGAGAGGGTCACCTCAGACACTCTGCCGCTCGCATAAAGTTCCGTGGGGCGAAATCTCGACACCACCACCGTTCTTAGGATCTTTGATCTGCCAAGCCTTTGAAGCAGATGCGTTATGCTCTTATCCTTGCAGAAGTGATAATCGTCGAACACGATTAGGGCGTGACCCAATCGCTCGAATTCTCTCGCCGCCCTGTCGATGAGTACCTCTTCCTCGGCTGCGTTACTGTCTATCAGTTTGATCAGCTCCCGGTTTCCAAAACCGCTCAGGAAGGCTGCACTTTTTGCAATCACGTATCTCAGGCTATCCGACTCCCTCAGGTCATGCCAGAATACGGCGGTTTTTCTTGACCTGCTGGCAAACTTTGAAACGAGGGTCGTCTTGCCTATCCCAGCGATCCCGCTCACGACTATCAGCCCAGCTCGAGCTTTGCCCATCAACTCCATCTCCGGCTCCCTTCCAATAATGAATGAAGCAACGTCTGGTATCCTGAACTCGTAAATGGGTTTGTGAAGCTCGTACGACTTTCCCTTCCTTTTCAATTCAAGTTTCAGCCCGGATGCACCAAGGTCGATCTTGAGTGCGCTCACTGTAGAGGAAAAGATCTTGGCGTTTTTCTTTTTTCCTCTCGCGGCTATGGTTTTCCATCTGCCCTTGATGAGTCCATGTCTCTCAAGCACTTTAAGGCGCTCCGATACGTGTGACTCTCGCATGCCTAATTTGAGAGCGAGCTCGCGGGGATACGACTCGCCGCCGATTACGGCGGATAGGATTGCGGCATTTAATGGGTTTGAAATCATCTTGACGAGTTCGGCAGTATTCCTCAAATCATCGCGAGAGCTGCTGCTCTGAGTACCGGCGGCTGAGGTGCGGCTCTTGGACGGCAGCGGTTCCCACTCGTTTTACTCAGAGGGAAAGAAACCCACAATTTATGTGTTGAAGACATCGATGGAAAGAAACAAAGCTTGGTGCAGAGAGAAAAATCGGCTCACTTATAGGACAGGTCACGTTTTTTGCATGAAATCGGGCAACTGATGTCCTCGTCGTGCTGATCATTATTTTATTGCTCATCATCAAACTTACTATAATCTCTGTTTGCGAGAGAAGGCTTTCAGCGCACGGACTCTCTGGCGAAATTGAATTTCTGCGCCCTAAACTGAATGAACGTGTCTCCCGATTTAAGGAAACCTGCCGTTTATAATCAAGTCGGATGACGCTCATTCGCGAGGCAGGCGCTTTAGCGCCTCTCTCAACAATTATTGAATGAAATGGTGCATAAAATGTCGAACAAAACGAGTGTTCTCAGGACTGCTGTCATGATTAGTTTTGTCTAGAGTCGTAAGCCCCACGGTCTGCGTTGTCTTTAGAAATCTCCGATATATGCTCGTATGTTGTTCCTTCCAAGTTGGGTTCTGCTTCCTCTGTTCTTGTTTTGGCGCCACAACAACCCAACACGGACAGAGGGAGTTGAGCAGTTCCGCTAGACCAACACGCTACTGAACGCCACCAATCCTTTATCGCGGATGTTCTCCTTCTTTCCATTTTGCCACTTTTGATCACAGAGAAGATAACTGCTACAACCAAAAGCAGGGCAGAAAGCTCGAAAGCAATTCTCTGACCAGAAAGGTAGCCCGTCGCGTATTGAGGCAAGAGCTTTCCTTCGAGACTTCCAACGAAAAGTTTGTACACGAGATAAGCGGGAATAGCGCTTGTGGCAGCTATGAGCGAGATTGCGAAACTCAAGATCATCCCTGTATTCCTGAACGTGTTCATGATTCCTGAACCAACGCCGTGTTTTCCCAGCTGTGTCGAGGACATGATCGCGCTCGTGTTGGCAGGCCAGAATAACCCGCCGCCCACCCCATAAAAGGCTTCTACGATTGCAACGTAGGACAGAGGGGTTGAAGTACCAAGCTCGCTTAGGACAACCAACACGCCAATCTGTACCAATAAACCGAGAGTCGCAATGATCCGCGCTCCAACTCTATCCGTTAGAAGTCCTGCAAATGGACCAACGATCGCAGAAACCACAGCCATCGGCAGCACAAGGTAAGATGCATAAAGCACGGAGAGCCCGGCGATTCCTTCAAGGTAGAAAATCAAAAGAAAGTTCACACTGAAAAGCGCGAGTGATTGGATCAGAGCGGTTGCCAGAGAGAAGGTGAAAGGAGTGTTCTTGAATAACTCAAAATTCAATATTGGATCCTTGCTGTACCTGGTCTCTTGCAAAGCAAAAAGCCCAAGAAGCACAGGCGAAAGAGCGAATGCCAGATAGGTGATGTAATCGCCCCATGAGTAAAGCAATCCCCATGTCACGCCCAAGAGCAATGAGAGGAGGCCGGAGGTGAAGAGTATCGCTGCGATGATGTCGAAAGATTGTTTCTCTTTCTCGCTCGCATTCCCTCTAGACTCTTCCTTCAATGTTTTGTAAGCCCACACGGTTCCAAAGATTCCGATGGGAACATTGATCAGGAAAATGAGTCTCCAAGTTGTAAACGAGATTATGATGCCTCCGAGGACAATTCCTAGCACTGCACCTATGCCCCAAACTATAGAGTTAGAGCCGAATGCCTTGCCAGTTTCGTTCTTTGGAAAGGCCTCCGAGAGAATAGCAAACGAATTCGCGGTCAGCAATGCCGCTCCAACTCCTTGGATCACTCTGAACCCGACAAGCATTATTCCGTCTGCGGCTAGCCCGGAAAGAGCTGAACCAATAGTAAAGACAACAAAGCCAATGTTGTACATTTTCTTTCGACCGTACATATCGCCCATCCTTCCCAGACTGAGCACGAGCGCGGTGTTTGCAAGAAGGTAAGCTATTATCACCCAGATCATTGTCACGTAATCGGAATTCAACTCCTGAGCCATCGGGAGCAAGGCTAGAAGAACTATCGTGCTATCCACCGCGGACATTAGCGCTCCGATGGACGTAACTGAAAACGCCTTCCACTTGTATTCCATCAGCCAGCGTCTGCTCCTTTTACAGTAAGCGGAACATGGATGTTGTTACCCATGGAGCTCCCTTCTAGCACCATTAAGACCAAGATACGCAGTCACTTGATAAACGCAGAAAGTTCTTTGACTTTCTGTGGAGCATCACTCGATTTGAATGGTTCGCCGTGTCCGCTGAGCATCGTGTTGAAATCTAGATCCGAAATTTTCTGAACAGACTGTATAGCTTGGTTCATGTCGAGAGTAAACTGTTTCGGCGGTCCTTGCAGCCTTCCCTTCATGTACCGTATTGTGTCACCGACCAATATCAGCTTCCTCTCCTTGTCGTAAAGCGAAATGCTACCAGGCGTGTGGCCCGGTGTATGCAAAACAGACAGCCTTCCTCCTCCTACGCTATCATTTTCTTTTAATCTCTGGTCCGGCTCAACCGGCGTGAATTTGAACAGAGGGGAGAAAATGCGGAACATGAAACCGATTGCTCCCTTCGGGTAAGGCATCTTCTTTTTCCCTGACAGATAGTCGGCGTCCTGCTCATGGATGGCGAGTCTAGCTCCTGACGCTTTTCTCATCTCGTATGCTCCCCTGACATGGTCGATGTGGCTGTGAGTCAGTACAATCGTCTTCACATCAGAAGGTTTCTTGGACATTTTTGTTTCTACATAATGCAGTATCTTTTTTACATCCTTTGACATTCCGGTGTCGATGATGGTTAGTGAACCGTCATCTTCCACTATCGCGTAGCTGTTAGCATTAACACCATCTATCTGATGAACGCCGGGTAAAATTTCGACCACTTCTCAGTTCACACTTCCGACAGAGAGCCTTCGCATTTTGGATTGAGGAGCAATGGCATGAATAACAGGTTCGATCTTTTGTTTCGCATGTCTACGCAGAGCCCTGCCTGCGTGCGGGATTGCGGCATAGACTATAAGGTACTTCGTTGTCTCTCGTTTGGTCCATGAAAAAAGATAGGGCGCTATGCAGCAGGATAGAGTCCACTTGTTGCACTTTTCATATTTGTTCAAATCATGTCTACTCCATAGCTCGGCCATGTCAGGCTTCGACACAGGTTTGAAGTCGCTCCTGTATTCTTGCAGAACGTAGTATGGCTTCCACTCTCCCTTAAGTATCTATGTTTGTCGTAAGCCAATGCTTGCATGTCTAACTAACTCCATGGTACCACGAATCTATCACATATCTGAAATAATCCACTATTGTGTTCTGAGGCATTAAGCGAGTGGTAAAATTCACCGCGTTGAGGAGTAGTCGAAACCCGACTTGCACTTAAATGCGATCATACGACAATCGTAGAAACATCATCTGCTACATTGTGAAATGTACCATTAATGCTCCTGAACAATGGCTGATTTTGATGGACGACGGTCACATCATATACGGTCTCAGCTTCTGCACACACTCAACGTGCAAAACTAGACTTTAGAAGGCTTGGGCGGTTTACTCAGCAACTTGAGCTTGTCTAAGTGCAAACCATGCAATGAAGAGGAAGACAAAGATGTATACGAGAGCTACACTCAAAGAAGATAGCAAAACGTACGAGAGAGGTTCGGTGTAAAGCACAGTCAATACTGGGGTGGTAACAGGGCCCTGAGTAGAAACTCCCATCTTGACAAAAGCGACAAAGAAGGAAGGATGAAGAATGAAGCTGACAAGGCTCGATGCTATGCTGTCGGTTCCGGTTGAAACTGAAGTACTTCCGATTGATGGAATGGATGTGGCGGTTGGAATGAGATATCCGCTATTGCCCGTGCCGGGCAAATATGCCAGAACCCAGGATTGACCAGAAAACGCTGAGATAATCGAATAACCGATGAGAAGACCAAAGTATACTGCGAAGGAAACAATGGCTGCAAGCACAGAGCTCTTAGTGACAGAGCCTATCGCCAGGACAATCGCCATCCAGACAAGAGTGCTGACAATCAGGCCCACAAGAGTGACGGGGAGGATGTAGAGGTCGTTTTGAGGGCCGTACACCGCTGTTCCACCTATCACTTCGATAATGAAGAGCAGAACGTATGCCGGAATCAGAGTAAGCAAAGCAGCTGAGAGCTTCCCAAGAAATATGGTTGTTCTGGACACGGGCTTTGTCAAGAGAGGCACAATCGTTCCACTTTCAAACTCTCCCGAGATGCTGTTCATCACTACGACCATGCCAAAGAAGAACAGGATAAATCCCGGCATCCCAGTGCTCACAACATAGTCGGGATTCTGCGTCACAGACTGACCTATTATACCGAGAAGCATCGGAGTTAGAGAAAGTGAAATCGCTTCAAGAGCGGCTGCCGCTATCAGGACGACCAGAATCTTCTTCTTCCTGAGATTCCATAGGAGCTCGTATCGGACAACCGCCCAGAACCTGCTCACTCTGTTCATCTCTTGCTGTTTCATTCCGATGCCGGTCATCATACTTGTCTGGAATTACCTCCATCTGACTTCGAGACCAGCTGCACAAAAACATCCTCCAAGCTACGCCCTTTCATGTTCATTGAGATTATGATGCCGCCTAACTTGGTAATTTCTTGTGATATCTGCGTACGCACATCGTTTACTGTGTTAAGATCAATCATGATTGTGTTCCCCTCAATACTCACCTTTGAGACAAATGGAAGACGCCTCACACCCTCCAAGACGCTATCTGTCAAGTTAGAAACTTCTACGTCCAAACTCGGATA
Source organism: archaeon (assembly GCA_021806865.1). The sequence goes on along the minus strand of JAKAPU010000068.1, from coordinate 4,612 downwards.
GCGGTGAAGCATGCCCGAAACATTCGCTAGAGAATCTGACACAAGAAGGTTCCCATTATGAATTATCGTGACATAGCCGCAGATCTGCTCAACTTCAAAAAGAAGGTGTGAAGAAAGGAAAACAGTTCTACCCTCCCTTGCGATTCCCTTCATCAATTCCCTAACTTCAACCATGCCCACTGGGTCCAAGCCGATGCTTGGCTCATCCAAGATTACAAGCTCGGGATCGCCTAACAGCGCTTGGGCAATGCCGAGTCGTTGCTGCATTCCCTTGCTGTACTTTCCTATGAGGTCATTTTCTCTTCCTTTAAGACCGACAAGGTCAATCAGTTTCGGAATCTGCTCACGTCTGTTTTGTTCGCCCATTCCGCACATCCTACCGTAGATGTCAAGCAGCTCGGAGCCCTTGAGGTGTTTCGGAAACCTCGGAAGCTCGGGCATGAAGCCAACCCTCAACCTAGATTGTGGGCTGTCCCCTTTCACCTCTTGACCCAAGACCTTGGCGATGCCACGACTTGGCCTCAAAAGTCCCATGAGCATCTTTATCGTAGTTGACTTGCCTGCGCCGTTTGGTCCGAGGAAACCATGGATCGTATTCCTCTCCACTTTCAGATTCAGCTTGTTCACTGCGATGAGAGACCCAAAATTTCTTGTGAGGTCAATAGTTTCTATCGCGGGCTCCACAAGTTATTCCTCCACGCTGGGATAACTGGATGTCTCTGATTAAATCGAAGCAGGGGCTGGCAGCGGACCTGTAGCAGCGGGTGTCGCAGGCGGTAACTTTGGACCGAATCTCATGAAGAAGCACCCGAGTAGATATCCGAAGATCAAACTTGCAACCAGGCTGACTAACAGATTCGTTGCAACATATGCAGCCCCGTAGCTGAAGGAACCTGCGCTAAGAGCTAGGTCAATTAGAAAGAGTATCAGACCAAAGACGAGTCCTCGCATCGGGAGGCTCTGACTTTTCATATACTTATCTTGCACAGCAGCAAAGATCAGTCCTAGTATCAGACCGCCGATGATTCCTCCAATAATTGAGACCACTGGAATCAAAATAAGTGTGAAGCTGACTAATGCATCTATGTTAATCGTAGTTCCAGCGGGAAGTGCACTCTGGATAGCTGTCTTGATGGCGTCTTTGAATCCCTGTGAAACAGCATAGAGGACGATGCCCGCAATCAAACCCTCAACGAGCCCGGCTATTACGCCTGCCTTTGCTCCTCTGCCGTATTCTACCATGGCCTAGATAACGAAATGGTATGATTTAGGCATTAACGGTATTCTGCCTAGCGCGTGGATCCCCTAACCAGTTAGGTTTGACCCTCATGAAATTCCAACTGCACTCCACCACAATCTGTAAGTTGAACGAAGACATATGTTGAACGGTTTAAGGTCGATTGACAGTCGAGAATAAGGATGTTTCAAGGCCCCGGTGGTGGGGTTGGGTTTGGATATACTGCGTGCTAGCAACTCTAGTCCTTGCATTAATTTCCTACTTCTATGCTAGGGAAGCTTGGGAAATGTGCTCGGAGGCGCAGCCCTGACTTTCCTCGCTATCACCGTTGCATACTACATATGAGTTAGGCCGAGTGTCAGGGTCAATCGGGCGATTTACATCTCTTGGGTGTGACTCCCATAGGCTTGTTAATCTTGATCGCTGCCCTCTGAGAAGAGAGCTTGACAGGCATTCGCTGAAGTATTGCTTTACCCGATACGGCATGAGAGGAGAAATTTACTAGCGGGAGATGCCTAGAAAATGGTGCTTGTGATTTAGAAATCAATCAGCAGATTTTTTATCACGCGCACAATCTGAAGAATTCCGTCATGGTTGAGGAAAGCAAGCCGGTGCTTCTGAGCCCGACAAGGAGTATAAAGATAGTCGACTTACGAGTGCGCAGGCGGCACAGGGAAGACAGGCCGAAGTGCAAGTACTGCGCTCGCCCAATTGAGACGAAGTACGCTCTGAGCAAGGGATCGAAAACGGGAGCGCGATACTACCACATCGATTGCGCGATCAGGGCAGGGTTTGACATCAAAGTTTAGCTCTGTACGTGCGCTGAGCAGGAAGTTCAACTATCGATGGGAGAGTTCGCCTCACAGGCTGCCGCGTCAGCGACTTTGCAATTAGTCGAAGAGGCACTTAAAGTTCGAAGAGTGATCCCAATCAGAATTGCTCTAAGCAAATCCTCCATTTTTCCAAAACTTATCTGATACGGCCTCTTCTCGAACCAAGCTGGATAATCCCCATAAGTTGCAAGCCGTAGAAAGTATAACTCATAACGGAAAAGTGAGAGTAGGCTGGGCATAGATATTGTTATACGCGATGTTGCCTCGCCTCATTGAGGCAGGGTCTTGCAAGATTTGCCCGAAGCGGTCCTCCGAGTATTCGACATAATGTCAAGCGATGTTGTTACCGTGAGTCCTTCCGACACTGGCCACGATGCTGCGATGAAAATGCTTGACCATGACATTGGTAGTGTGGTTGTGAAGGATGGAAAACGGGTCGTTGGGATAATAACCAAGGGGGACATTCTGAGGACTGTCGTGAAGAGGGGACTCGGCCCAAAGCAGGTTCGTGTTGAGGAAATGATGTCAGAGCCAGTCGTCACTGTGTCACATGAAGCTTCGGTTGAAACAGCCTCGAAGCTCATGTCCAGGAACAAGGTGTCGAAGCTACCGGTTCTCAAAAATGATGAACTCGTAGGGATTCTTACCGCGACTGACATCATTCGGTCGGAGCCACTAGAAGTGGGATACCTCCAGGAGATCATCAGTGCGCGCTTTGTGCCGCACGAGCGCTGAAACCGAATGAATGCACTCTTTGTCTGGTCTCCTGATCGACATACATACGACTCGCCCTTTAAATTCCCTTCAAAGCTGCTTCCCAAGCAAGCTAGGCGATGAGTTCCGATATCAAGAGAACTACCTGGGCAACAAGCTTGCCGCGCCGCGTGAGTCTCAACTCGGCCTTTCTTGCGATTGTGTTCTGCGTGAAACTCTTGACCATTTCCGTATCTATCAATTGCCTGTTCTCCAGCAGGTGCTTTTCCTTGTTCCATGAAGCGCTTATTCCCGTGATTTTCAGAATGTCGGCTGAAGAGGAAGCTCCCTCTACGAGAAGCGCCACGAGTATCCTTGACTGCTAATGAAAGAACGCTGATTCATTTTTTCAGCCTTAATACAGGGGAGTTTTCAGTGGACGAGGGGAGAGGGAGAGCGAAACCCTTGGTTCAAGTAGAAGAAAAGGCCAAGCCCAGAAACAGGGACCGCTTGCGGATAGTCTCGACCATTCTCACAGTTGCAAAGGAAGGGTACCTGAAGACTCACCTCATGTTCCGTGCAAACCTCAACCATTTGATGGTCAGCGAGTATCTTGAGGAATTGCTGAGATTGGGACTGGTACAAGAAGAGGGCGCTGGCTCTTCGAAGATCTACAGGACGACTGCGAAGGGTCTCAAGTTCATTGAGCTCTACAAGACAATCAGTGGGATCCTCGAAGGCCGTGAGGCCTAAGATGAAGTTCTGACTGATTGGTAAGTTGTTGCAGAAGCGAATCGCACTTGAAGGTTCGATGCCACCTCTCAAGGAAGTTTCGCAAACCATGCATGTGTGATTCGTAACCAAGCGCGGAATCAAACCATCACGATTGACATCGCTCGAGTGAGTGTATCTTCCATTACTGTGATACGCGGCAGCTGGCCCCAAAACCATAACACATATATGATTACTGTAATAGAACTGTAATGCCAGAAGAATGACGATTCACTATTTGTCGTCCAGATCCTCCAACGGGAGGTCATACACCTGCAGCTGCGGCAGAGTTTTTGAAACACTGGTTGAATTCAAGCGCCACGAGCAGGGAATCGATGCCATTGTGGTGCGCCAATCGTGATGGTTGTCCTTCGAATGGTCTGAAGGTTTTATCACTTGCGAGCGGGAAAACCCACGAGATTCATCCGTGGGATGAAAGCGAGCTTAAATATTACGGTAATAATACAGCACTGTAACACATGCTCTCAAGCTTCAAGTACAGACTGTATCCAACAAAAGAGCAGGAAGCGCGGCTAAACAGCACTCTTGCTTCTCTTTGCGATCTGTACAACGAGCTCAGGCGAGAGAAGGTGGACAACTACAGAGAAAACAAGATCAACCTATCCAAAACAGATCTGAGAAAACTAACACTCGAGAAAAGGCGCGTTACTGAGAAATTGAAACAAATTCACAGTCAGGTAGTCCAGAACGTGGCAGACAGGGTGTCTGCATCGTTCAACAACTTCTTCGAGAAGAGAGCCAGATTTCCAAAGAAAAAGAAATACAAGAACTACAGGTCATTCGTGTATCCGCAGTCGGGATTCAACGTCAATCCAACTCCGGAGGGAGGACACAAGCTCTATCTCTCAGGCATCGGTTACGTCCGGGCATTCATCCACAGACCCATGCTAGGAAAGGTGAACAGACTCTCAATCAAGTGCGAAGCGGGGGAGTGTTACGCCATATTCCTGATGGAGATGGAAGACAAGAAAATACAGGATGTCAAAGACATTCCAAATGACAAGATCAGGGGCGGTGACGTCGGGCTGGAAAAGTTCATCGTGCTGGATGACTCCAG
>JAKAPU010000290.1 GCA_021806865.1 archaeon | reverse complement strand
GTACGTTACGCACCAATTTGGACGCTTGGTTCCGTTTACCCGCGAACAAGCTTTGGAATTTGCAAAGAAGGGAAATTTCGTTGAAGATAGCTCGTATTGGCGCTACTTCGAAAATAAGTGGAAGGACCGTTTGGAAGTTTAGACCTGCATTATGCCCAAAGGGAGTTTTGTCAAACGCCTCCCTTTCTTTGCCGTGACTAGTACAGTGTCTGCGAACATCAAGCCAGTCTTTCCTTCATGAAAGTTTGGATCATAGAGGTCCACAGTCAACCCAAAAACCATGTTCTCTTTGAGAACGAATGGAACAGGCTTATCGGCTCCTGGATAGTGAAACGGAAACTGAAGGAATGTTGGATATTCGCCAGATGATACGCCATGGCCGTGGACACCCAACTCAGTTACCCCAAGTTTCGCTTTTTTTACTGGTTCGGCCATTGCAACTGCGAGCTCTTCCAGGGATTCAGCGGTACGAAGATGTTCTAGGGCGATCTCTGCAGTCTCGATTGTTACTTCATGAATCCGCGCAAAGCGTTTATCCGGTTTAGAAAGAAATACGCACCGTTCCCCGTGACCCAGATATCCGCTATACTTTGAATGAAGTTCTACGCTGATGACGTCTTCTTTCCGCAACTTTCTGGGAGATGGAGTCCTCCCAGGATGAACGTTTGGATATCTTGCAGCGTCCCATAGTATCATTTCTGGATATTCTCCGCCTGAGTCAAGCATTGCCTTGACAACATTTGAGTAGACACTTGCTTCAGTAACTCCTGGCCTAGCAGTATTCATTATTGCGTTAAACATCGAATCGACAATCCTCGAGGCTCGTGTCAATAGATCTATTTCTTCTCTAGACTTTATCATTCTGATCTCCATTAGAAGCTTGGTTTGATCTGAGAATTTGATATCCGGAAACATTGCTTTGATGTCGTCTTCCTCAACAAACCTGTTACTTGTTTGTGTATCTCGAAAGTCGACGATTCCTACGCTCCCTTGCGTAATGTGCAGCTCTTGCAGTCTCTCTTTCACTACAGGAGCCCAGACGGTCTCGAACCTTCCACGTACATCGCTAACCCAATTCTGAGCTCTCTTCCACCAACCAGTCATTGCTGGATGCCAGATAATGACACTAGGCTCCCCGTCAAGAGGAAAAATACACAATCCCTCTTCTTCATTCGCCCCAATCCCACTCACATACCGCAAAGAAGCTGAGCCTCGCCCCCAATGAGATCAGTTGCCCCAAATCAAGAGGCAATCGACTTCACTTCTTTCCATTGACTGCCTAATCTCACGCCAACGTCTGTTCCTCTCTGAAATTGAAGGGTTCATCCTGATGGAACGAGCCATATTTTTCACGTCTATCTCTTTGCTCGTTTATATAAATCGAATCGACTTTAGAAGATAAGTCAATCAACGGACCTAAGCATATTGCTGTACTAAATGCGCCTCGCCATCAACCCCATGAATAAACGGCGAGCGAAGTCCTAGTAAGTTGATATCGTCACCTTTCATAATATTTTCTTTCCAAGACGCGACTTGTAAATTTCAATGAGATACTTTACCGGCGTATGTTTGCTTTTGCCTGGTGCCAAGGGCAATCCTTGAATGAAGATTTGGCTAACAGCACCGTGTCGCAGGTTATAGTGTTAGGCTGCAAGCAAACTTCAGCTTCATACAACAGATAATTTGTTGAAACAAATGCAACGCTCATTTTCCCCATCAACATCCTTGTTGCTTCCTTGAAGAGATCAGATCTGCATTTCACTTTTGGTCAAGGACGGGTGTAGAGATAAGAGAATGCTGTAATAAGCTATCGGTGAGAGATGTGCCATGATGCCTCCAAATGTTGGTACCGATCACGGAAGTGAAAAGGACGAACCCAAACCAGAGCCAAGGTATGTATCCGACATATTGGTCGACGTCATGAGAATGCTGGAGATAGAGTATGTAGCTCTCAATCCCGGAGCTACTCTAAGAGGTCTGCACGATTCTATCGTACAATATGGAAAGAACAGGACGCCGGAATTAATCCTTTGTTGTCATGAAGAGACCGCGACATCAATCGCAGTTGGTTATGCACTCGCCAAGAGAAAGCCAATGGCTGTCATGGTCCATGATATTGTAGGTTTGCAGCACGCAACGAAGGCCATATTCGAAGCTTGGATTGAACGGGTACCAATACTCTTAGTCGGGGGCACTGGCCCCCTAGATGTGGATAACAGAAGACCATGGATCGACTGGATTCACACTTCAATGACAAACAGCGAACTTGTGAGAGGATACGTAAAGTGGTATGACCAACCAGAAGGGCTCACTGGTGCGATTGAATCTCTCCTACGTGGCTACATGGTAAGCAATACCGATCCATACGGACCAGTCTACGTTTGTTATGATGCCCATTTACAAGAGAAGAGAATGGAACAAAGAAGAGAGCTTCCTGATTCACGGAGATTTGCAGTAGCAGCTCCGCCGGTTGCGCACGAGGACTTGATTACCAGAGTGACTGAGAATTTGCTGAGTGCCAAGAATCCTGTAATCATTTCCGAACGCGTCGGACGAAACCCTACCGCATTTGCAAATTTACTAGAACTATCAGAGCTGCTTTCTATACCGGTACTGGACAGAAGAT
>JAKAPU010000067.1 GCA_021806865.1 archaeon | reverse complement strand
TCTTAGAGGAATTTCACCAGTCTTCGATGTGGATTGGTTTGTCAAGAGCAAATCCGGCTTTTCGAGCCGAATTGGTCCGGGGCGTGCAAATCCGGCACTGGCTAACAGATTAAGCGTCATTAGAGAGCTGGGGGGCAGTTCCACATCCGTTGTCAATGCGTGCGATTTCGATCTTGAGGGAGAGGCAATTGGATCAAACATACTCGACATTGCATGTGCTGAGAGCTTGGCCCTAAGACTAAGGGCAAAGTTCTCCACTCTCACGGGCGAAGAAATCAAGCAGGCCTTTGCTGCCTTGGAGCCACCGAATCGAGGTCTTGCCGAAGCAGGAAGAATGCGTCATCTACTGGACTTTCTGTGGGGTGTCAATCTCTCAAGGGTGCTATCGAGCTCTGCAAGAAACGCAGGAAAGTTCTCCAACGTGACCATAGGCCGTGTTCAGGGGCCCGCACTTGCATTTGTAGTCGATAGAGAACTGGAGTTGATGACCCACGTCCCCATACCATATTGGAAGATCTGCTGCACCTTGGAAAAAGGAGGTGTCAAATTCCAAGTCGAGTACGCGAAGGGAGTGATTCGGAATCAATCATTGGCAAGCGAGATATTCGAAAAGGTATCTTCTAGCAATACTGCGCATGTACGTTCGATCACTCATTCAACAAGGACCGTATCGCCAAGATATCCGTTCAACTTAGCAGACCTGCAGCGGGAAGCGTACAGGATCCACAAAATCGGGCCAAGCACTACTTTGGCTGTAGCGCAAAAGCTCTACTTGAAATCATTGATCTCTTATCCGAGAACCAGCAGTCAGAAACTTCCCAGATCCATAGGCTACTCGAAAATACTAGATCGACTTTCCAGATCGAGATTTTCCGGTGTTGTCACACTGTTGGATTCTATCGCGGCTCGCAGAAATTTGCCCTGTGAAGGACCAGGAACAGATCCTGCACACCCTGCGATATTCCCCACTGGAGAAGCGCCTCCATCAAATCTTGACGTCATGGAAAACAAGATTCTGGAGCTAGTCGTGAGACGGTTTTGTAGTGCATTCGCACCGGATGCCAGGCTGGAAGAGCTCAGCGCAGTCTTTGACATAGCATCAGTCGATTTTGGATACTCGGGAAGCAAGGTCTCGGAAAAGGGCTGGATGCTGGTCTACCCGTATGAGCAACTTGTTTCCGACCACCCGGATGTCGAGCTACGTGAGGAGGAAACCATTCCGATAGTCGACAGGAACAAAGAGGAAAAGTTCGACTCGCCTCCACCGAGATACAACGAGATGACGCTTGTTGCGAAACTGACCTCTGAGAACGTGGGAACAAAGTCCACTCGCGCTGAAACCGTGGTTACACTGATCAAGAGAGGTTATCTGACACGCAAAGGTCCACTCGTTCCTACCGAAAACGCATTACTACTGATGGAGCATCTTCGGAGCGAGTGCCCTAAGATAGTTTCACCAGAGATGACGCGCGAGCTTGAGGAAAAGATTGACCTACTGGAGACTGGAAGGGAAAGCCCTTCGAAGATCCTGGCGCAGGCCATGATTTCCCTTCGGGAGTCCATCTCCAATTTGAAGGGTGCCAATCTATCTTCGTTTGGTGCGAGCGATACGTCATCAAAAACAAAGATTTCGACCATCGGCTCTTGTCCAACGTGCAAGACGGGAAGCTTGAGGGTACTGACTTCATTCAAGACAGGAAAGAGGTTTGTCGGCTGTTCGAATTATTCGAAGGGCTGTAGGACCTCTTCACCGCTTCCCAGAAGAGGTGTCGTAAAGCCCACCGGCAAGACTTGCGGAGGATGCCAGTGGCCGACGATACTTGTGTGGTTTGGTAGAAGACCCTGGAGAATCTGTCCGAACATAAACTGTTCCACGGCTAAGAAAAGGAGTGCTCAGTGATTGTCTGAAATTAGCACAGTCTCGTCAATTGATTCTGATTCAAGAACTTGTTTTGTATGCAATCGGCAAGCATTGAAGGCAAGGTATTGCGTACATCATGAGAGAGCATATTCAGAGGTCAGCAACGCGTACGAAAAATGGCAGAAGGCGTTCGAGAATCTGACGTGGGAAAGGTATTTAGAGAGAATATTGGAGCTCAAGGAGACTGGAGAATGGGCCAAACAAGTCGCGAGGCATCAGCTGAGCGCAACTGGGAGTTTGCCAGTCTCAAAATAATGTAAAGAGGAAAGAACACAGTTGGGTGTAAAGAAAAAGGTTCAGAGCGCAACGAGCAAGCTCACTTCAAGGGTAACACACTCTGGAGTTGCAAAGAGATTGACGAGTCCGGGCGCCTCGAGTTCGTATGGTAGCAGGGGAATCGAATGGTTGTATATGCTCGTCCTCTTTTTGCTGACAGCTGGGCTGATCAATGCCACCAGCAACGCGGGACAGCCAGGTATTGGTTTGAGTCCGATTGTGGCTAGTCCCACGGCTCAGAACATTACGGAGACTTTCATCATGCTCTTCGGCTATATCATGGGCTCGCTGGGTGCTTATGGACTATATTTGAGCGGGAGACAGACTATCCGCGCCAGGTCTGCCGAGATGTTCTTCGTGGGCGGCATTGCACTGATCGCGGTCGGGCTAGGCATCGGTTACTTCGTTCTCTCGGTGAAGTAAAGCTACCACTTTTGGGAAAGAATCCGATACGGTTCCGACACGCCGTCAAGCGGCGAAGCTAGAATCTCTTTGGCTTCCTGCTTCGAATCTTGGTGGCCTCTTCCTTCTTGAATCACTTTCAGTAGCAACGTTTCATCGCTCTTGAGTTTCAGCATTCGCCCTCCGACGAGCTCCTTTTCCCATACGACTGCATCGCCCTCTATCCTCTTAGGGCGAGACTTTGCAAGACTCAAGACCACTAGAGTGTTGAGACGGTTTCTTGCTACTTGTTGGATCAAGGAGATTAACACTGATGACTTACGATTAGCAACCAACGAATCGTGCGGCGAACTCTCCAGCGCAATCAAGTTTTGCATCATGTTGAACGAATCGATGACTATGAATCCTTCCTTCTTTGCCAACGAGCATAGCATGGTCGTAACACTACTCTCCACCGAATTTTCACCAGGTTGGATGATCTGTAGCCCTCGCGACAGATTACGATAATCGGAGTCCGAAACGTTTTGCATCGACGAAGAAAATATGAGATCAAAATCGAGGTAGTGAACCTCAAAGTCAGAGTCTATGCAATGCTTTACGAAATTGAAGGCAAATTCCAGCTTGACGTGTGGAAAATCCGCTGATATGTTTGCGATCTCACACTTGCGAAGATCGCCAATCAAGGCGTCAACGGACTTCAAGGATTGTATTGTTGTCGAGCCCAGCTCAACTTATCTCTTGCGAGCTAGAACTGCAATCCTGCATAGGCAATTTATTGCCTCAATATACTCAACGTTTAAAAGCGCGAACAGCCGATTCGAAGTACAAAACCACATTCAGGTGAACAGCATAGGAGCCGTAGTTTACCCGAGAATCGAAGTCGGCATTGCCACTTCGGATGGTAAAGCGTACTATCGCATCACTTCCTTGCTCAAGAAGATCAACGTTCCCTACGTGGACATTGTTCCTGACGAATTGTCTCGCCTAGAGACGAAGGGTTACTCCATTGAAATGCAAAGTTACTGGTCACGTGCAATCAAGGTAATTGTTACAACGAAGAGGGAGAGCCTTCAACTGCTTGGAGCAAACAGCGTCTGCGTCGAAGATCTTGGAGATGACGTAGCCTTAGCCAAGGAGCGATTGTTTGCTATTCTCTACCCTGCAAAGTCCACCGACCTCTTTGTCATCGGGATCGATCCAGGAGAAAGAACTGGCCTTGCGGCGTTCATCAACCACAAGGAAGTCGAAACTGCAGTCATGCCAAGCTTCGAAAAGACAATCGCTAGGGTGTCAGATCTGATTGACAACGCTCCGAGCATGCGTAAAGTCGTGAAGATAGGCTCGGGAAACTTGAAACTGGCTCACAGGATCGCGATGGCCCTTGGGACAAGATACAGAGAACGCCTAAGAATACAGCTTGTAGACGAACGAGGGACGTCTACTCTATCAGCAAGAAGAAGAATGAAGGGAGTTACAAGAGATCAGCGCGCGGCCAGATTGATCGCATTCAGAGACGGTCAGGAATTCTTCAACTAAACTCTGAGCCCGTTACCTAGTTGACGACAAGATCCTTGACGGTCTGAATGTTTTTCTTGTCGTCTCCTTCGTTCTCGAAGGGAGTCTCTAAGACGACCGGCACGGTTTGGAGCTTTTCTAGGTTCAGAAGCGCTCTGAATCCCTCCTTGCCGATGTAGCCCTCGCCGATGTTTTCGTGCCTATCCTTTCCACCACCGAGTTCTCCTTTGGAGTCGTTGAGATGTACGAGGTACAGCCTTTCAATTCCTATTGTCGATTCAAAATCGTTGATTGTTGCGCGGACGGCCTCTGCATTTCGAAGATCGTAACCAGATGCAAAAGCATGACACGTATCAAGACAGGTTCCTGTTCTCTCTTTCTCGCCTATTCCATCCAGAACTTTTCTTACGTACTCGAACTTTGATCCGATGCTGTTCTTAACTCCTGCAGAGTTCTCGAGCAACAATCTGACATTGCATTTCTTCGTCTTGGCGATCGCTGTCTTGCATGCTTCAACAACTCTTTCATGACCTTCGTCGACAGAAGTCCCCATGTGGCTTCCGAAATGGAGAACGAGATGTGGAACTCCTAGGGCGTCGCAGCGTTGTATTTCTCTTGTGAGTGTGTCCACGGATTTCACGAAGTACTTCCTGTCCGGGGAGGCAAGATTAGGCAAATATGGCATGTGCGCAAAAACCAGAAAATCTCGACGCGCCACCTTCTCCTTGAATAAGGCGACCTCGGATTTCTTCAACTCGGCCGCTGCCCATCTGCGCGGGCTGCAAGTGAAAATCTGGAAAGTTCCAATGCATCCGACCTCGATTGCCCTTTCGACGCTCAGATCCAGTTTCCCTGAGATTGATACGTGAATCCCGATTCGTCTATCGAATTTCGAGCCGATTTTTGGCATCCTTATCTGCCAGCTTTGAGCGGGTTAATCTTCTTTGCATTGCTGACTTTGCTGGCGTCAAGCTTTAATACGCACGAATGAAAAACTGAGTCGAACGACTTAGCGGGGTGGGGAAGCCAGGTTATCCCGGCGGGCTCATAATAATCGAAGTTCTATCAAAACAGAACTGCGACTATGGGATACCCGCAGAGCGGTGGTTCAAAATAATTGCAGAACTACTCTGCATCAATGAAAGTCCACCCCCCGCTATTTGTTTTGACTTGCGAATCTTCCTACTAATTAGTGGCATACATTGTTACCACAAGAATTCGTCTATCCACTTTTCGTTCATTCTGTTTCTCGATTGTCGAGTTCATCAGCAATCTGGCACAACAAGTTTGGCATCTTTACCTTTTGCGTTTAGGGTCCTAATCCTAGAGTACAATACCTGCAAATCGTTTGGATAATCTCCTCGAATACCAACATTGATTTGAGAAAGAAACTCCAATACTAGTTTTGCTTGTTCCCGTTTAATGATTAGATAAGGCAGAATCTCTGGAAGTATGGCTCGTAGAGTATTCGCGTTAGCGAGATACTGGAATTTGTCCTTCCAATTCTTTCTATGTTCGGGCAATCGGCACAAGTTTCCTGTGCCTATAATCTGCTTGACATGCTGCAGGAAGTCTTCATTTGTGTTCGAAATCGAAAGAGTCGCCCTAAAGCTGTAACCTCTCTTTACCTGTGGTCCTTGTTTTATGCGAGAAACGATGATAGACCCCTCAGCATCAACTACTGCGGCGAGCCAAGCTCGGTCTATGTCTCGCACGGCAGCTCGACTTATTCAGTAACTCTCGGCGCTAGGTAAAAGTGCAATCTTCCCTTGCTGTTTTCGCCCAGCTTAAACTCCAAACGAAGCGGCATTTTGCTCGAGTACTTGAAGTTGATAGTGTCAGAGGCAGACCCCGCAGCCTTCGTTATTTTCAAGAGATATTCTATACTGTAGGTGGCTTTGCTGTCTTTTTCGGCCGATAGGCTGACGAGTCCGACTTTCTCGCCATCTGCTTTTTCGAGCTGGACGGAAGCTTTTCCCATGTCTCCCTTTCCAGAGAAAAGGACCTTGTCCTTTGTGGCCTCGATCGTTATGTGGTTGGAAATAGCCGATACGTCATTGAGTATGTGGTCGAACGCTGGCTCGGTTGTAGAAAAGTCAGAGTCAAAGTTGAGCTTGGGCAAAGGAGTACTCCCTTGACTGGATTCGATGAGGTGCAGTTCAAACTCGCGTTTGTACCCGTTGCTCAGTTTCACGTTGAGAGATTCTGAACCGTGCCTCGAGATTTCGATAGAATCTTTACCGTCTGCCCGTTTTATCAGCTTCGCGAAATCCTCCATTCTGACAGTGAACTTGTCGGATTTGTCGCAGCTGAAATTCTGAAAGTCAGAGCTTGGCCAGAACAAATCCACAAGGGCGACATGGGACGGATCCATCGCCCTAAAAGTTATTCCCTCATTCGAAACATCAAACGTGGCTTCTTCAACAAGAGTCTGAATGGCAGCAGTGACTGCTTTCCATTCGCTGGAGGATTGAGTTTTTGCAACAAATCCTGTGGATTTGGGACTATCTTCGGGCATTTCAGTCAAGACCGCCATGGCTCGGCGGTTAAATAATTTGTTGTGGTCAAGCACTTATCAGAAGACGCAGGTTCACTCGTTATGAGGTATCTGGGAGATATCTAAGGTATACACGAAGCTACTGGGCAGTAGTCTGTGACTTTGTCCTTTTCCAATCTGACCGGGTTTAGCGGGTATTGAAATGTCAGCTATACTGGCGCCAAGTATGCGCGCACTTTTCGCATCGGAAGAACTGGGTCGGAGGCTCGTCCCCACTTCGAGTCTGGAGAAACCACCAAAAGGCAGTATTGTGCCCGCACTTCGGGCACTCGACATTGGTTGTGGGCATAGTCTTTATTTTTTCTTCTCTCTCTCCAACCACCTTGATTGACGCGGAAGTTTCCGACTCTACTTCTTCGGATCGCGTTATGCTGGACTCTGCTTCTTGAGTGAATCCACATTTTTCGCAGACCAGTACCGGAGACGGTTTCTGAGTCTTGAATCTAAGTCTAGTTCCACACTTTGGACAGAATTTCATGGTACAACTCTTCCGATCGATTTTCTGATCTTGGATTGATAATTGTCAACGCTTGGATGGACTGTTCCACAATATCAAATCGTATTTGACTGAGTGTCTCCAGAATCACTAGAATCGGAGACGGCAGGGCTAACGGGGGCGCTGGCTGGTTCTTTAACCTCATGAACCTCTTCCGGGAATGTCTGTTTGGCCACTTTCAGAAGCTCGGCCACTCTGGACTGCGAGGCTTGAATCGCTTCCTCCAGTGCCTTGGTGGGTTTTGCGCCATCGGTGTGAATCTGGATAGTCAACGTCTTGATTAGAGGATGTGGTGGTGGCACTCCAGCAAATTTCACGTGCTTAACGCCCAACAACTCCTTGTGAACAATATCTGCTATGCTGTAATCTTCCTTGTCAATTTGAATCTGAACAGCATTGTCAGCAACTGTGTTGATCTTGAGGTTCAAGATAAGAAAATGTTCATTATTTCTCTTGCCTTTATACGTTTTCTTTGGTTCAGTTCGAATACTTGACTTCTTGGCGAAACCCCAAAGTAGCTCTTGATAATGACAGGTCTTCCAGGGTCGTTCCGAGCATGTACAGACCAAAGACAGCGGGTGAGAAGCAGGTATTGCTTGCGCTGTTTGCCGCAAGCGGCTTGATTTTGCTTGTACTTGCGGTATTCTATGCTCTGAATCCTCGGGGAGTGATTGGCGATGCACTCGTGAACACTGCCACTGGAACCCCGGAAGAACTGCCACCACCTGGAACTTTCCCTTTCTACGTGAAGCCAGTGACAATATTCTTCATCGCACTGGTCGTATTCTCCTACTGCTTCTTCGCTCTTATTCGAAGTAGAGTGGAAAAGGTTCCTAGAGGCGTGCTAGCACTGCTACTAGTCCTTTCTGTTCTAGCACTTGCTGTAAGCGCCTACGAAACTCTCTTCAATTTCGCGTTGTGGGGCTCCTTGATGGTCTCACAGGGCAACCCCGACTTGATAGTGAACTCTTACCCCGTCAACTCTGAGAAAGTGAATCTAGTGTTTGCAACAAAGTCATTTGTTGCGCTGCTATTCGTGAGCTATTTCTCCTTCGCTGCAATCAAGGACTCGCTTGGGAGCGAGAGTACTTGATAAAGTCGTCAGCAAGCATTCGCTCGTCAACCCAGCCACATTCTCGACACTTTACGCGGTCGCGCCCTAAAGCCACAACGCTTCCGCCACAGACGTTGCACACGGTGTACAGAACACCACAGTTGGGCGCTTCGAGCGTCAGATGAAATATGGAATTCTTTGTGCTGAATATCATCGCTCGTATCGTGTCGCCAGCCTTTATCGGTGCAGATCTGCGATGTCGGTCGTCGCGCAAAGAAAGCATCCCCGAAAAGTCCTTGTGATTTGGAACGTCGTTCACTGCCTGAATAGCAACTTGTGCCGCCGCTGGCTGAGCGCTCTGAACTTTTCCGGTTACGTAATCTCCGGCCTGCGGCAGTCTTTCCGGGTTGGTCTTTGCAAGTTTGACATTCATTACTCGATTTGTCATATCTGCTTGCACATTGCCGACGACTGTGGACAAGACATAATCTCCAGCCGAGGTCGAACCTTCGCCAGAAACGAACTCTTCTATAGTTGCGAGCTTATCCCCTGGAAGCGCCCTCTTTGTTTGTTTTCTTTCCATCTATATCTCAACCTGATAACATTCAATCAGAGCCAGTGCTTCCTCTCGAACATGTCCGCACTGAGCTCTTTCCCAGAAAGGAGGTTTATTAGCGCATCCGTCTGCGGCACGCTCAGGACTGGCTTTTTGAAATTATATCCATCAACACTAATCCGGGGGCAGCCGGTCTGGACAAAAGCCTCAATGTCCATCATGGAATCCAATCTCTCTGCTGTGATTTCGCGAAGAGCGATCAGATTGACCTGTTTTCCGAGCGCCTCCAGTTTTTGCTTAATCATAATGGATTGATCCGGCATCATCTGGCCCTCCTTCAAACCAATGATGACTCCGAAGCGAGTGGCGTCTCTGGCTCTGTATACCGATAGTATCGCCCTCTTCAGGCGTTCCTCGGCAGTCTTGCTGATATCGATTATCTCGTTTGAGTAAGGATCGAGCATGAAGGATGGTTTGCCGGTGGAAAGTGCTAGACCAATCCCGTGGAACATGCTTTGCCCAAGCATCAGCATGGCGTCGACCTGATCGCGAATGTTGAACGCGGAATAGAATTCGCATCCAAATATCTGGCCGTCGTGAAGTTGCCCCATGCCCTTGCCAATAACAGCTTTGATGCCGTTCTCTTCCATGATCTTTGCCACTCTTTCAAGCTCCTGGATGTGCTGAGCAAACGCAACTAGTCCTACAGCTTTCACATTTTTGCTCTTCATTTCATTGGCTGCCAAGTGCGCCACTTCTTCAAACGAGACATCGTCAAATGCGTCTATTCCATAGGTCAGTTTGCCGAATTTCTTTACCTTGACGTTGTGAGCGATGTGAAATGCAATGTCTGCTCCCAGTCTTTGAGCATCGGAATCAACAGTGTCGCATGAACCATAGGTTGGATCTGAGATAATGATAGTCTGAAGGTTGCTGTATTCTTTTTCCAACGCCTGTGCAATGTTGCGCGTAGCTAGGAGTAGACCATCGGGGGCATTGAACACAGCCCGAGTTGGATGGTTCTCACTGACGATCTTCTTGAGTGTTTCAGTGTCGATCTTGATGGTCAAGTTACTTCATACTCAGGATGTATAATGTCTAAGAATACAACGTGGAAAAGATATAGGTTTGCTGCCTCGGGACCCAACGCGCCCCGCAAGGTCTCCGTGGGCGGCTTTCGCTCTTATGCAGCGACCAGGTCCGCTTGTTTCTTTTCTTCGACTAGTATTTCCGTGGGCATCGGAAGCTTGCTAGCTGCACTTTTCATTGCTTCTTTTGCTGTGTTTACGTTCGACTTGTTAATGTGCAGTTCCAGAATAACTGAACCCGGCATGACTCTTGCAGCTAAACCAGTAGGTTTGCCCCAAGCCTTCCTCATACCTTCCTGCAATCTGTCTGCTCCCGCAGTTGCAATCATCCTGTTTTCTCGTAGTATGACATGAGGGTAGACTTTCACTTGAAGGAAGTAAGCTGTCTCTCCAATCGGAGTGAGTTTCTTGTTTGCAGCGACCCTAGCCGCTTCTATTGCGTTGTGGCGAATCTGAACCTTTTCGGTGCTAACTAGCTTTAGCAATAACTCATAATTTGGATTTGCCTGTCCCGTGCTAAACCTGGCAATTTTGGAATTCGGCGCTCCGGGGGAGTACACCTTGCTTGTGAGCGGCATACCACTCGTGAGGCGGTAGTTCTTTCCGTGCAATTCGTTTCGAAAAGGTTTTGATTTCTGGGGTAAATAACTTTACCCATATCAAAGCTTGAATTGCCTAGGGTTTTGATTTCATTGATAATGCAGCTTGGCACTCGCTCTCACGTTCTCTGCTCATGGTTACTGACCTATTGCTGAACGATACAATGAAAGGCCTCAACAAGATTGATATTGACGAGCCCTATCGTCTGTATGAGACTCCGCCGGTCACACCTTTTCTCAGATAAACTGGAAGACTCCTCTTGCCCCGCAGGGATAACGAAGTTCACAGATTCTTGGCAACTCTAGCATACGGCAGAGTCTCTGCACTAGAACTTGCAAGCATACGGGACTCAGGTTCATTTGATTTTGAACTGTTGCGGGCAAACGAGACTTGCTCGCTATTGCAATGCACAACTGATACTGCACTATCACTCATCAAGAGGCTGGGCGGAAGCTACAAGATCGCACAGGTCTGCGGGAATACGCCAGATGAACTCTTTGATTGGTTATTCCTGCCAGATACTGATCGGTTTAACTGGACTGTATCAGGATACGAAAGTCCTGGTGATGCTATCGAACAACTGAAGTCGGAATTCTTCGACTTTTTGAAGTCGAAATCAATCAGAAAAGCAAAGTTCTTGGAACCCACAATTTCAGACAGGAGTGAAATCTCAGAGGGACTGATATCGAGGGAAGAGATGAAACTCGCTGACGTTCAGACGAGAATCCTCAAACCACCCGGAGGAACGAGTCAGGGATTCGATCTGGTCGTGGAGGGGAAGCTTGATTCGAAGCCCTTGTACGCATGCACCGAATCTGCTTCGGACGTTTCAGGATTCGAACGAAGAGATTTTGGACGATCTTACCGAGATCCCACGATCACCATGGGCCCGAGAATCGCGAGGGTTCTGGTGAATCTTGCTGCAAAGCAAGAAACTAGAACTATTCTGGACCCTTTCTGTGGATTGGGAACTATACTCCAGGAGGCACTCATTTGCGGGTTTAGCGTGGTGGGATCTGACAAGAGCGCGTCGGTCGTCCAAAAGGCAGCAGCAAATCTTGAGTGGCTGAGAAGAGAGTATCGGCTCTCTCCAAAGTTGAGGTGGAGGATTCTGAATCGCGACGCTCGGAGAATATTCCCTCAAGACTTGTCGACAATTGATGCTGTTTCAACCGAACCCATCCTTCTACCAAAATTCGAAAGCAATCCAGATTCCTTGACTTCAAGCGAAGCACTAACCAAAGCTGCTTCAGTTTACGAAGAATCCATTTTCGCGCTAATCCCTGTAATTCGTGCTTCGAGGGGCAGAATCGCAGTAATCACTCCATCTATCATGGATAAGCGAGGAGGTGTTCAAGACCTATCTTTGGCACCCATTATCGAGCGAACAAAAAGTAAGCTGTATAGTCCGGGAGTCACGGGACTCCGATTCGATTACCCATTAAGAATTGAATCAGGCAAGCGTCGAATAGTAAACAGGAACGTATTCGTATTCAGCTCTGCCCAGACTCCAAGCGATTAATTTTCGACAACGCGCGGCTGGCCAGCCCCATCAGAAGATATGTCTCGCGCAAAGTGGGATCACTCCTACCAAGCAATCTGATCAGTGTCTGTCTGAGAAGATCGGACTTGAACCGCTGAAAGTCCGATTTTGCCGCAAGCTCTTCAAAGAGTCTGATCGTCCTTTCTCGCTCAGCTCTTCCGGCAGATTCGACAGGCGCATCTACCTTCTGAAATTGTTTCAACTGTCTTGCGAATTCATAAAGTATGATGGCCATAGCATGTGAAATATTGAGGGTGTTGTAGTCAGAGTCGGTTCTAATTGTCACATTGTAATCACAAGACTTCAACTCCTCATTGGTCAGCCCTGTTGTGTCACGGCCAAGGACGAGGCATGCTTTGGCTATACCTCCCGACGACAGAGATCTGGTAACTCTTGAAGCACATTCCTCCAAACTCAAGGTCCTACGAGCTAGATTTGATCTTCTTCTGGCTTGAATTGCAGTTGTTCCTATGAGAATAGTGCTTCCTCGCCGAATGGCGGATAGCGATTTTACTGTGCGAAGATTTTCTATTATTTCGCTTCCGTGAGAGGCAAACACACTAGCCTCCTCCAAGTACTTCTTGTCTAATTTGTCTGGGGATACGACGTA
>JAKAPU010000289.1 GCA_021806865.1 archaeon | reverse complement strand
GCCTCGACACTCCCTCTCGGTTCAGGATATCCTGAAGCACTGGCCACGCGTCATATTGTTGCTGTGTTCCTTTTAGCATAACTTAAACAGACTCCACCACAAAACGGTAATACGTTGTCTCTCCAGCAGTGTCACTGACTCGAGTTATCTTGACCATGTCGCCCGGTTTGGCTCCAATTTCGCGGGCTACAGGATCGATACTAAACAGAAACGGAAATTGGTCTTCGGTTGCGTTATACTCCGAAAGAACTTCCTTCTTGTCCTCTTCGCTCAGTATCTCATGTTTCGGCACGAGTACATGATCTGTTACTTTGCTCTCCTCAACAAACTCATCTTTCTTAGTTCTCTTAACCACTAACAACGACCTTCGATAACATACCCTACGGTAGACAGCACGTATCCTAGGGTTATCTCAATGATTAGTATATAGGCATTGTGCATCAAAGGCTTTGTAGAAACCCTCCCCTTGGAATCTCTTTCTAACTGAAATTCTGTGCTTGGATGCCTCGAATTTTTCGATACGGTACGGCCGTGCCATTTAAGGCCAGAGTGCTTTATCCTTGGTGTTTCGACCAATGATTGTTAGCATCGTCATCACCAAAGAAGCAGCAGAAAGAGAAGGAAAAGCGCAAGGAAAGCAGGTATCTCAAAATCGTAAGATCCGTCTTCATAGTTTGCAAGAGGCAGGCTGTTCCGCTCTATTCGAGCAAGTACTCAAGAAAGGATTTCACCATCTGGCAGCACATCGCCATCTTGGTCATGTTCCAGAGGATTGGCAAGTCCTACAGGGAGTTCGTTGACGACTGGCTCTCCGTATCCAATGCGCTCGTCGAAGCTTTAGGGCTGAATGAGAAACTCCCTCACTACACCACGCTTGAAAAATTTGGCTTCAGAGTGCCTTCTATCTTGCTGGAGAGAGTTATGGGAGGCTTTCTCTTTCTAGTCAGATGCAGGAAACAGGATCTTGGAACAGATTCAACTGGAATGAGCTGCTCGCATGTTTCGACCTACTATGCATTGAGGATCAAGCGCGACATTCAGGCATCAATGCGCAAGCAGGCGCAGAGGAGGAACAGGCAGAAATGATGAAGAAGAGCAGAAAGACCAAACGATTCCTGAAACTAACCATTGGAGCAGAGCTCAGACACCAGCTCGTAACATCACTCAAAATTAGAAGAGGTCCTGCAAATGACAATCTCGATTTCAAGCCCGTCTGTAAGAAGGCTCACCAAATCAAGCCTCTTCGGAGAGGTATCGGAGACAAGGGATACGACGACGAGAAGAACCACGAATTCCTAAGAGACGAGCTCCATGTTGATTCGATAATTCCAGCAAGATACGAAGATGTTCCTGTCTGGAGGACTCGCGGCAAGTACAGGAAGAAGATGAAACGTGGATATTCGAAGAAGAAGTACCATCAAAGATCCAAGGACGAGACCATATTCTCCGTAATTAAAAGGGTCATGGGAGAGAACGTGAGATCTGTGAGGGTGAAGGCGCAGAACAACGAGCTGAGATTCAGGGTGATAGCCTACAACGCGAATAGGATAGCGAATCTGGCTTATTCTTTTGTCATAGGGTTTCTACAGAGCCGAAAGCAGAGATTATTGGCATCTTTCTGAATTTTCTACAGAAAAAACGGCAAAGGTGACGCTGGATGCACAGGAGAATACTCCCT
The DNA here is from genome assembly GCA_021806865.1 of archaeon. The sequence continues at coordinate 970 of JAKAPU010000289.1, read as the reverse complement.
CCATTCACTTGACTGTCAACCTTTCAACTGTCTTGAAACGATTCCAACAAGATCGACATGCACAAAGTCTCTATGAAATGTAAGATTCTTCCATTGTTCAAATTCCTAGGTTTAAATTAGGTGTAAGAATTCCGGAACGTCTTGCAGTGAGACATTTGAACCAAAACGCGAACACGAAAAGAAAGCTATTTTCTTGGGCTATAGCTACTTCCCTGCTATTACCTTTGCTATTCCTTGGCATTCCGGCAGTTTCGGCTTCGACGGTCAACATTACGCTGAACCCAACGACACACGTCGCACAAGTCGAGGGCGTGAGCACGACCAAAATTGTGCTAACCTATCCTGCGAACTCTGATATTTCTAAGATGCTCAATGAAACAAAATACTCGATGCAGGTTTCAGGGAACATTCCTCACGGAGATGCGCCGACCCGCGACTTTGAAGACGCACTGCGCAACTACACTTCCACGATCTCGGTGGAAAACATTAGCGCTTCGCTCTCCACAAAGGCAACCGCAAACTCTACTGCACTAGTGATTACAAGAGACACCAACCTGACCGCCTACGTCACAGGCATCTACAACAGTACCAATGGCACCCTCATGGCGAACATGAACTGGAAGTCCTTCAGGATTGACGGCTCTTTCGTTGTCCCAATGGACGGCCAAGAATATGACCTCAACATGATGGGGTCGGCAGCGCTCCAGCCTCTGGGAGATAACAGCCTCGCATCCGCGTTTCTGATCCATGCCTTCGGCGAAGACCGCATCTGGTCTCAATCCACGATCGACTTTTCCGCACTGAACACTCCACTTACCAACTGGACGAGACACTACGACTCGGCCACTAACACGACCACATTCTCGAAGACAGTAAACACGCAGGCAAACTTTTCCGCATCGGTCTCGGTCAACGGTCAGGAGTACTCTATCTCAATGGTGCACGACCCATCCTCGACCATCAAGGTGCT
>JAKAPU010000066.1 GCA_021806865.1 archaeon | reverse complement strand
ATCTATACGGATCGTCGTAGTAAAGATGTCCTTGGAAAAAGGGGTTGAATCTGAGACCGAGCTTGTCATATCGTGCAGAGGATGCGGACAATGATGGGTTAACGCGTTCCTTGTTTATTTATAAATATGTTAGCGATTTTGGTCGGATTTCCTAACACGTCCGCAACAGAAGCCGAGAAAGGGTAGCAAGACGAAATCATCCCACGACCAACATGTGTTAGAGAATCCGCCTCAGAGAGCTAACGCATTAATAAATCAGAACGGAACGTGTTAGTGATCTTATCCATTGTTGAATCACGACCTCCGCCTCTTCATCCTGCTCAGGTCGTCCAGGAGAGGGCCCAACTGGTCGTGGTTTCTGAGTACTTCGTGCACCTTCTGCCCCAGCTCTGTCTTGACGTAGTACTTCTTGCTGCTGCTGTTTTCATCTCCGCGCGCGTCAATCTGCTCAGAAATCAGGTTGCACCTAGAGAGATAGTCTATCCACTGGTTTGCGTTTGTCTCGTTCCCAGCGATCCTCAAAAAGTCCATCTTCTTTGCCCTCCCGGAGGACTCGTCTATGCTCTCGAGGTATTGCAGTATCCGCTTTGCAACGCCCGGTAGAGAAGGTGAGATGGATGGCAATTTGTTTTGTTTCCAATGCTAGCGCAGCCTTTCCCTCGCCGTTTCGAATAGCTGCCTGTACTTTTTCCTCAGCAGGAAGTACTCCCGTGCGAACACGGCCGCGCCCAAACAAGAGATGAGTACGAGTGAAAGCGCCCAGTAAAAGAAGCTGGGAGTGATCTCGATCGAGGAAGAGCCCAGAGCTACAAACACTAATGCAAACCCGAAAGCTGTCATGAGGCCGAGAAGATACGCCACGATCCTGTACGCGCTCACACCGGAGTACAGATCCTGGATGAGAAACTTGGCGTCGCGCCTGAGCAAGCCATACAGTTCCGAAAGATCCGATAACTCAAAGTCTGCTTCTTCACTTCTATCTTGAATTTTTGGCTCTTTGCTGCCCATGTCCAATCTTCAGCTTGCGAGTGATATATGGGTTGTAGACGTTAAGGCACCTTAACGTCCAGACTCCAAAGAGATGGGGAATCCAGAACAAACGACAACTATCATCCGGAGCGATTCCGCTATGAACGAGTTGCTCATCTCTCTATGGCGAATAATGCTGCTACGGTGGAAGTCGCTGATGCGTCGCTACTGGATGCAATGATTCGCAAGAAATTGAACGAGCTTGGCAGAGAGATCCGTGAGTTCAAGTTGGATCTACAAGAGTATCAAACAAAAGTCAGGAAAGCGCTCCTGAGCCTGGATGCAGCTGACAACGATGGAGGCGATTAGATGGAAATGTCGCCACTCACCTTGCAGGTTCCGCCAGAGATATTCCTACCCTTGGCCATGCTCCTCGCCCCAATAGCTGGTGGCGCCCTAAGGCTCAGAATATCTGAGCGCTCGCTTTCACTTGTGGCTAAGGTAGGATCTGTTCTCGTCGGCGTCTACCCGTCCATGATACTGTTCAACGAGCTCGCGGAATCTCTAGACGTGGTAGGAGCAAAGTACGCTCAGATGATGCTTGGATTCGGCGTTGCCTCGGTTTGCGTCTCGTGGCTGCTTGTCTCATTCGGCGAGTGGGTTGGGAGGGAGGATGGAATCAGGATAAGCAATGGCTTGGATTTGATATCTGAAGAGGTCAAGGGTCATTTCCTGCCTTTACTTGACAGCTTCAACTCCAACATCGGCAGACAGACATCTCTGCTGAGATCCGAAATCGACCAGTTCAAGAAGGACATCACCGACGCCTTCAACTCCAAGGTGAAGCAGATCGAAGTTCAGAACAAGGAGATCTCAAGCAAGATGGACGAGCTCTTCGCGAGATATGCTGAGGATGCCAGAAACTACGGCATCATGGTCAACGGATACAACTCGTTTCAGAAGAGTTTCAGGACTCTACTGGACGAGTACCACAAAGATATCGAGTCGATGAAAAGGTTGCAGGAAGACCTTGCAAACAGGATCGAGATCTATGACAAGTTGAAGCAGTTTCAGGTGGAGAGGGAAAGTGATCTCGATCGGCGGGAGAAGGTGCTCTCAGCCCGCGAGGGAAACTTGTCCACGCAATCACAGCTGACGACTCTAACAAGAGATGACGGAAGGGCCAGCCGGGACATTGGCGAGAAGACGGAGGAGGAGTTCGCGTCGATGTTTCGGGACGCAGGCTTTGGTGTGGAGAGGAGGAAGGCTCAGGGAGATCCTGACATCACTCTTTCGTCATCCGATGTATCTAGGATAGTTGCAGTAGTCAACGCAAAGTCGTACATGCTCTACGACGAGCCGAAGAGAAACCAGCGTCGCATCTCTCCCGAAGATATCATTCCTGAAACGGTTGCCTCCCAGAAGCACAAGGTGTCAGTGGTCATTGCAGTCAAGAATAGGAGCAATGGTCGGAAATGGCTTTGCCTGATTCCGTTTGATCAACTAACCAACTGGAAAGGAGTCTCGACACCTGTGATGCTCTCGAAGAAAGACCCTGAATCAGGGAATGAGCTGAAGGAGATGTTTCGGAGGCTTTTGAGACAGCTCGGAGGTAAAGCGTGAGCTAAATTGATGACTACACAAAAACTGCGCACGCAATCTCACGGACTGCTCCAAAACTACACCCGGCGCCTCCCTTTCCTGCCAATAGCGAGCTACCAACAATGGATCGATCAATCAATGCAATCAAACTGTTGTTTGTTGTCTATCGAAGTACGTTGCATTGCATGGAGCTGTTGATCGATGAATCAAATTTTGATGATGGTTGATTGATAGAAATGGATGGTGATAGATTCGGAATACCTACAAACAGATTCTACGTGAGCTGCGAGCACAGGATCAGGATGAGCGATTTTGACATCAGGAATGCACTGAGAGCCCTTGCAATAACTGGAGTCAATTCAAAAGAGAAGGCTCTGGTGTTCAATCATCTGATATTGCTCCACAGAAGGGTTGTCATCGCACAGTTCAAGAAATACGAACGGAGAACGAAGATTACGGCAAAGTTGAGCGACAAAGAGATTGTAGTCATGGCTAATGTGCTGACTGAAACAAGGACGTATCCATACTCGAAGTTTCCGAGAAAGATGCAGCTCTACAAGCACGCAATAGAAAAAGGGATTCAATTTGGTGAGGCGTGGAATAATGATGTGAGGGAAAGACGGGAACAAGCGAGGCGTCAATCGGATCATGGATATGACAGCGGAAAAGATATTGCGCAAATTGAAGAGGACAGGGGCTACCACAGGGAGCACGGCGAGTGGGGCAGGTTGTTTGATCAGGACGGCGAACCAGTCTACGAGGAGTTGAACAGAGGCAGTGACGGATGGCTGTACAACGATGATGGAGTCAGGGTTGAAAGATGGCGGAGCGAGCAGGATGCGGAAGAAGATTCCGCAGAAGAAGAAAATAATGATGATTAAATTAGAAGTAGAAAAATGGATAACAAGTGTGTAGAGGTACATAAAACAACGGCATGTAGATGCCATGGTGCAGTCTTGAGCAGTGCAGTTTTAGTGCAGTTGTATTGTCAATCGACGCAGACTAGTGACTCGATGTTCGGCCAGGGGATGTTGTTTCTCTGCAACCCCCAACTGTTGCGGCATAAGACGAGGTTCAAGCAGTCGCAGGCGTTCTTCGTAGCCTGCCTAGAGGGTTGAAAAAACTCTGTTGACAGAACTATTAACAAAAGTTGGATGCTCTCGCCGTCACTGCCGGCTACGCGGTAGCAAGCTCTCCCTCCTAGACGCATTTGAAGCCTAGAAAAGAAAGGAATCCTTCGCGATCTTTCAAATTGAAAGTTCATTTGCCCGCACTCTAGTGGCTTTTCAGTTTCCGGTTCTGTTTCGTCTTCGGGTGAAAAAGAAGAGCGTTTCGCTTCGGGTGAAGGCGTAATAGAGAGTATCTTATTGACCAAAGCTTGTTCCTTTTTCATCAGATCAATAGTTCTGTCTAAATTGGGAAATGCTATTCCAAGATTTTTGCATTGAAGTATGACCATTTCTAAGTGTGAGTGAAGCAAGTCGGTAAGCTGAATATTCAAATCCGTGAGCATGACGGCATTTCGCATTTCTTCGATCTGTGCTAGCTTCTGATGATAGCTCATTGTTTCCCATCTCCAAGTGGTTCTTGAAACCAGATGTTGTTCTTCTTGACCTGTTCCAGATATGTCAGTATTCCATTATGGCTGACATCGTATTTCGTTTCTAGCTCTTGGATTTTGGAAAAAAGCTCTTCCTTTGACTCTTCATTCAGGTCTGAAAGTTCTTGTTTGAATGCTAGCAACATTAGTTTTTGTGTTTTCCATACTCGATTTATTTCATCAAGAAGGTCTACAACTAGGAGAGCCAGTGCTGATCTTAGATAGAACAAGTCGGCATCACATAACCAAAGTATTTCACGATCTCCTTTCTGTCTATGAGCATAATCTGCAACACCCTGAGCTTTTTCGGCAAATTCTTCCTTATCCTTCATGAGCTGTGTTCGATCGTCTTCATTGATCTTGATTCTTGTTTTGCAGATATTTTCAAGTTCTGTCAGCAAAGGAATACTCATTTTTCTCTCTTTGCCTTCTGTGTTTTCTCTTTCTCTATCTGTTCCTGAATCCATAATTCTATTGCCTCTTCAATCGCTTCGCTGATGTTCCCTTTTTTCATTCCTTTTGTTTTGAAAATAGTCTCCCTGAGCCTTTGCTCAGTGTCGTCTTTGAGGACTATTTGTAACCTAGCCATTTCTCGTCATGGACTTATACACACATACAGATAGATATACTTTGTGTTATAGCAATATGTTTATACACATGCCCTGATATACACACATCTATGAGCGACCAGAACTCAACCGACAACAATTCGCTAAGCCGAATGACGAGAGGCGAACAGATCGCAAAGGAAAAGACTATCCTTGAGAACGGAGACGGTTCTTTCTCCGTTCCCTCTCAGACGGTCGAAGAGATCGCATATTTGGTTAGACTGATTGACGGAAAATACCTTTGTAATTGTCTCGATTTCAAGCACAGACATGAAGAAGTAGGAATCTGCAAGCATATTCACGCTGTAAAGTTCTGGATTGCCTCTCAAGTAGAAATCGAACAGAAGCCAAAACCAAAGGTATTCTCAGATGATTCTATTCAGTGTGAAAAGTGCGGTTCTATTCGCGTTTGGAAATTCGGTCATGACGCTGAAAAGCAGATTTACAAATGCAAAGACTGCAAGCACAAATTTCGCTATTCTCTTTTGAAGAAAGCAAAGTATTCACCCGAAACAGTCTCTCTATGCCTTGACCTTTACTTTTCGGGAACATCTCTAGCAAAGACAGCCCGAATTTTGAATAATCAATTTGATATGAGATTAGGAAAGATTACTATCTATCGTTGGATTCAGAAATTCGTGCCAAAGATTTCCGAGTACGTAAATTCGTTAGCTCCGACAAATCTCTCGGAGATGTGGCACGTAGATGAAGTATTCCAACATATGAAAGGTGGTAATCTCGGTAAGAACAACAAAAGGATAGCCTACCTTTGGCAAGTAATGGATAGAAAAACAAGATTCATGCTTGCCTCGCAACTGTCTAAATTCAGAGATGATTATGGAGCTGCACAAGCGTTCAGTACTGCTTTGCAAAATGCTCACGGATTCAGACCAGAGAAGGTATTCACCGATTCAGCGAAGGCGTACAAACAGTCAGTAACTAGAATCTTTGGTAAAGGAGTTCATGTTGCAAATTGTGGATTAGGCAAATTGCCGAATAAGAACAATAATCGAATCGAGAGAGCTAACGGCACGACCAGAGAACGATTGAAGGTTCAACGTGGATGGAAATCTATGGAGACACAGATTCCTGAAGGATTCAGGATTCACTATAACTTCGTAAAGCCACACGAAGCTCTCGAAGGAATGACTCCAGCTCAGCGTGCGGGAATCGGATTGTATTCAAAGAATAAATGGCTAGAACTACTTGAGCAGGCAATGATCAAAGTAGGAAATGGCTATTCCTTTCCCATTAGCAGAATCCAAAGATAGCCCTTTCCTTCTTTTAGCACTTGCAAGTTTTGTATTTTCCATCCATCATTGATTAGATTTCCCAATTTCTTTCCTTGATCACCAGCGGCTAGCTGATTTAGAAGTGTCAGTTCGGTGAAGTCATTCTCTTGCACTTTAGGCATCCTTATTGTTCCGTATCGAAATGCTAAGAACTTGTATTGCATTAGCAGAAAGTCGAGACATTCAGTTATTTAAAGCATCATAACCTAAATTTTCACCCGAAGTGAAACGCCCTTTCAAATCACCCGAAGATGAAATAGAACCCAGTTTCCAAGCCAACTCCGAGGCTATCTGTTCCCGCGTCTTTCCACGCGTATCGATTTCTTCATTTTGGGCAGCGACTATGAGTGGATTCAAACACTAGCAGGGCCCTTCTCCTGCCGTGCAGTCGAGGCGGAATTGCCTGAAGCCAAGAATTGGTTTGTCTGAGGATTGCCCGCGTTCGCCGGATTTGTTAGCCCCTTCGACGCTTGTTCGAACTCTTTCCTCGCCTGTCCCAGTCCTTTTGCAATCTCTGGAATCTTGTTGGCTACGAACAGGAATACTACCACTGCTATTATGAGAACCCAGACCACTAGGTCATCCCAAGCCATGATTGTTCGTCAGTATTGTCATGGGTAACGCTTCTTTTTACGGATTGTCCGTCCTCTCGAGACAAGCGGGTTTGTCGCTGATGGACATCCACGCTGTTTATCGTGCATTGCGTACACGTAGTTAGCACACGGTGCCCGGATCCATGACGCAACAACCGAGAAAGCTCAGGAAGCGGTCAAGAATAACAGGTTGATTTTCAGACCCGCTGTTTATCATTGCGACGCAGCGACCACTTCCCTGCCCCTAGGAGTAGTGCCTGTCCTCCATCTATCTGTGACCGAATAACCGTAACAGCTGGAGAGCTTCCAGAAAGAGCAATCGAAGCGCCAGTGGGCAGCTTCAATATCCCAAACACCGTGAAAGAAAGATCACGGAAGGGTCCCTCTGCTGATTGATCCGCGTTCATAAGGAGGAACCTTCAGTCGGTTAGCCGCGCCAAAAAAATAGTCGCCAGCTATTTTTTCAACTTGTTCCAGGCAACTACTTCGAGCTTAGATGGAGTACAAGTGGACTGTCTTGACGGTGACCACGGTGGGAGTACTGATGGCCGGCATAGACTCAAGGATAGTCATCGTCGGGTTCCCGGAGGTTGCCGCCGCATTGCACGCCAACGCCGAGGAGGCTATCTGGTTCACGCAGTCCTACATGCTCGGAAGCACGGTGGCGCTTCTCTTGATCGGGAGAATGACCGACATCTACGGGAGGGTGAAGATCTACAACCTTGGCTTCGTCGTGTTCACAGTAGGCTCCTTTCTTTCAAGCGCCTCCTTGAATCCAGCGATGTTGATCGGATTTCGGGCGATCCAGGGCCTGGGCTCTGGTGTAATATTCACGAACAGCGCAGCAATAATAACTGATGCAACTCCCAAAGACCGGCTCGGACTCTCGCTTGGCGTAAACCAGCTCGGATTCCGTTTCGGTGGCATGGCTGGGCTGACACTTAGCGGTCTCATTCTTTCGGCGCTCGACTGGAGAGCTCTCTTCTACATAAATGTCCCGATAGGAATCTTCGGGACGGTCTGGGCTCACAGGAGACTGAAGGAAATTGCAAAACTCGACAAGGGCAGGGGGATGGACTGGGTGGGGATCTCTTCCTTCATGTGCTTTGTAACTTCGCTTTTGCTCGCACTCACCTACACGGCTTATGGAATCAGTCAATCAACTCTTTACGTGGTAATCTTGCTTGCGCTTATCAGCATGGTCAGCATCACTGTCTTCGTCTGGCAGGAAAGGAGGTCAAGGGAACCTATGCTCGACCTAGGACTCCTGAAGATAAGAGAGTTCACTGCTGGGGTCTCTGCGCTGCTTTTGAACGCAATAGCGTGGGGCGCGGTACTCCTTTTACTCAGCCTGTACTTGCAGCTGTCCGTTGGGCTGAGCCCGTTCGACGCAGGAATCAGGATACTGCCGCTTGAGATAGCATTTCTTGCATCCGGCCCATTGAGCGGACTATTTTCGGACAGGGCGAAGTACTTGGTGCCGCTCACCACTTCCGGCCTGGCGCTCACAAGCATCTCTCTCTTTCTATTCTCTACCGTAGGCGAAACAACTCCATACATCTACACAGCGGCGTACATGGTCCTTGTCGGCATCGGCAGCGGGCTGTTCGTATCGCCGAACATACGTACGATAATGGCTTCCGTACCGATTGAAAGAAGGGGGATAGCTTCAGCCTTCAGAGCAATGTTGTGGAGCGTTGGTTTCACCGTGAGTCTGAGCATCGCCGTTCTATTCATGACATTCACTGCTCCTTACAGCTTGATAACATCGATGATTACGTCTTCCCTGAACCCACTGACCATACCGTTACACGATAGGGTATTGTTCGTCGAATCTTTAAGGAACACGTACGTCTGGCTCGGGATAATCAATTCTCTTGCCATTCCTTTCGTTTTAGTGAAGGTAAAGCTACCTGCAGGTTGAAACTAGGACAGGTTTATCATGGGTGACGAAAGGCATGGGAACACACCATTATTTTCAAAAACGCAAATTAATCCATCAATGATGCTTTAAACAAGCCACTCTCAAAGAAGTATGGCATGTAACTCGAGTGAAATACAGAAATTGGAAGATAATCGCCCTGTTGTGGAAGTAGAGAATGTAGCTCAGGCTATTCTTGTGCTAATGGTTCATTCTGGTCTGGAATGCCTGTTACTTACTGGTGGAACGGACCTTGCGCCGATTCAGGACGGGCTCGTTAAAATGGCGGCAGCAGAGGCAAATACTCTGAAATCCCTCAATATCCCGCACGAAAATGTTTCGACTGCCATGGCCTTAGGATACGCAGCTCTCAGAGGCAAACCAGCAGGAGTGGCAGTCCACGTCAACGTTGGTACTAGCAATGCTCTGGGCAATTTGATGAATGCGTCTCGGTCACACACCCCTTTGATCTTGCTAGCCGGCAAGACACCTCTCACTGAGTACGGTCATCCTGGCAGCAGGAATCTCTGGATACATTGGGGCCAAGATGTATTTGACCAGCACGGAATCGTTCGGGAATTTGTAAAATGGGATTATGAGATAAAACGCATAGAGAACCTCCCAGAGGTTATTGCGCGAGCATTCAAGATAGCGAATTCTGAGCCAAAAGGCCCGGTTTACTTGACCTTCGGAAGAGAAATTCTTATGGAAAGCATGAGAGAAGTGAAGTTGAACAATCCTGCCCTGTCAAATCCGACGCATCCAACCGAGACTTCCGACGAAGTAGTCGGAAGCGTGTTCTCTTCATTGATAGAAGCACAAAATCCGCTGCTTATTGCTGGCTCGGTAGGTAGAAGCCCTCAGGCGGTCAAGGATTTGCAAAAGATATGCGACACTCTCGGCATCGGGGTGGTCGAAACAGTGAGAACGTTCATGAATTGCTCGACGCAAGATCCTATGCATTTGGGTTTTGATCCGACCGAGCTTGTTTCAAACTCTGATACGATCATCTTCCTGGATTGCCCAGTGCCTTGGATTCCGTCAATAAGCAGTCCAAAAGAATCGGCAAATGTCATTCAGATAGACGAGGACCCGCTGCGCTCAGATATCCCAATGTGGAGTTTCCGTGTAAATTTGCAAGTCAGATGCGATAGCAGCTCATTTCTTAGGAGACTGAGAGAGAAAGTCGAATCCACGACGTTTGACGCTTCGTCGTTATCAAGATTGAGCGAAAGAAAGGCCAAGATTGCACAAGTGCATGAGCGATGGAAAGAAAAATCCAGAGAAACAGCAATCTTGCATTCCTCTGACTCACCGATAGACATGGTTTGGCTTTCGCACGAGATAAACAGAGCAATCGATGAAAATACAGTCATAGTCAACGAGTACACACTTGACCAAAATCAAGTGGAGATAACTAAACCTCTGACATATCTGGGCCAAACATTCTCTGGGTTCTTAGGGCGTGGGCTGGGACAAGCACTTGGAGCCAAACTCGCATCCCCCTCAAGCCTAGTAATAGCATGCGTTGGGGATGGATCATACATTTTTTCAGTGCCTGACGCAGCACACTGGGTTTCAAGCACTTACAATTTACCGTTTCTGACAGTGATATTCAACAATCAGGGATGGGCTGCCGAACGCCAGCCTATCGATCAACTCTATCCAAAGGGCTGGTCCGTTCGCAATAAGAAGTACATAGGGGTCTACATTGATCCTCCGGGAGAATACAGCAAAGTGGTTGAAGCATTCGGAGGCTATGGCGAAAGGGTTACAGATCCCAAGGAAGTTGCCCCTGCCTTGCAAAGAGCGATTGCGCACATCAAAACAAATAACAAACAAGCTGTACTCGACGTTATCTGCAAGAAAGCGTAATTTAACGAATGACTTCATTCAGCACCCGAAAATGAACAAGTTTCGTACTTTGTAGCGTTAAACAAAACACGCCACACAGCAACGATTCACGAGTTTGGCCCAGACACTTAATCGGTCAAAGTTTGAACAATAGAAATAAAAAGTGCCCGTGCCCTGTGTTCACAATGAATGGCCTCAATTTCGACTATCGCGCATTTAGTGAAGCACAACTGCAAGGGTTGTCTGTATGATGGGCACACCACTGCCTGAATTTCTACGCTCCTAGGAAATGTAAATAGATTGATCGCGGCTCTCATGAAGTAAGCGCAGGTAATTCAATTCAAAATGTCTCGCCTTGGCATGCTGATTGACCTGAGTCGTTGCATCGGTTGTGATGCTTGTACAATTGCATGCAAGGCGGAGAATACTACACCAAAGGAGGTTCTCTTTGCGAGGGTGCTTGAGAAGGAGTTGCCGCACAACCAGAAGAACAAGAGGCTTTTCATCCCAATTCTGTGCAACCACTGTTCGGATCCACCCTGCCTAAAGAATTGCCCTACGCGCGCAATATCGAAACGTAATGATGGCATTGTTCTCGTAAACCCCGATAAATGCAGCGGCGAAGGCACGTGCGTTGGAGCGTGCCCCTACGGTGCGATGTTCCTCCCAGATGAAAACTCTGGATATTCCGGCGACGATCTCAACCCATTTGAGAAGTTGCGCTACAGTGTCCAAGATCCAAACCATGGAACAGGCAGCAAGACAGCCATGAAATGCACTTTTTGCTATCACCGAGTCGATAGAGGGCTTGAGCCGGCCTGTGTCATCACGTGTCCTGTCCAATGCAGAATTTTCGGAGATTTAGATGATCCGAACAGTAAGCCATCCCGATACATAGACAAGAAAGGAGCTTCTCCTCTACCTCTCCTGCCGTCCGCCGGCACGAAACCGAACGTCCTGTATTTCAGCGAGTAGCGAGAGAATGAATATGGCATACGGACAAATTATTAGTCACGTTCTCTTGGACGTGAGCTTTCCAAATTTTGTTCCTGTTCACATTATTGAGATTGGTGGTTTGATCGTTTTTGTTTGTGTAGTCTTGGGTGTACTATACAAGATAACGCGCTGGCACAATTCAAGCATACCCAAGAATTTAGTGAAAAGAATAAGAGAGGTGATTACGCTACCATCGATAATTACAACTGCCGCAGGGTCACTCAAAGAAGACGCAGTTCTCATTAAACCATTATACGCAAAGTCGAAGTCGCGCTGGCTAACTCACGCGACAATGATGTGGGGTTTTGTCGGACTAGCCCTGACAACCACATTTGCTTATATTTTCAATCCGAGTGGCGAGCCGATGCCATTCACCTGGCCAGTGAGAATCCTCGGCAACGTAAGTGGTGCCATGTTGATTGTTGGCTGCGCAATTTTCGCTTACAGACTGATGACCAACCCTGCCGAGAGAAACCCGTTGACATTCAGGGCAGACGTCGTTTTCTTCTCTGCGCTCTTTCTCACTGTCATAACGGGATTCGCAACCGAATTCTTTGGTTATGGTCAGGATCTATTTGGTGCATACACCATCTACGCTCTGCACCTCGTGCTTGTGACACTGCTGCTCGGATCTGCTCCATTCACTCGGTTTCTCCACGCTATCATGACCCCGTATTTTGCGATATTTGAAAAGCTACGAATGAAGGCAACTGGTCTTTCACAGGGAGGAATGGACTCAAAGTTCAAGGAAAGACGGATAGCCGAATTTGTTGCGGAGAATTTCTATGGTTTGCCGCTCGAAGACAAACAAGAGAAGCCGACTTGAGTTTCTGAGCTACGCTATGAAGAATTTACGTGGATTAGCCAGTTCAAGAACAATTGAGTTACCCGCCGACGATGGTTGGAACCATAAGAATCGATATTGGGTTGGATTCTTGAATCTTGATATTTTTGCTTTCGCGGATTCGCACGGCTTCACCATTTATCTCGATCATGAGTTGCCCCAGAGAGGTCCCACCCTTGGCTGCAAATGCTTCGGCCAACTCGCCCTGATGGAGCTTGCAAACCATTTCTATCACTCGATCCAGGGTTGTTTCCTGCTTTTTTCCTTCGTCGGAAAGAGTGATTGATTCTTCATCGATTCCTGCGAGTTGTCTTGCAAGTCCAACGTATCTGACCAGAAACCGCAGTTAAATCACCTCTCTGCCTTCTTGATTCGCACACGTAC
>JAKAPU010000288.1 GCA_021806865.1 archaeon | reverse complement strand
GGCGATGGCACGACTTCGGCAGTCGTACTCGCGGGAGCTCTGCTTGAAAGAGCAGAGGAGCTAATTTCGAAAGACGTTCATCCAACAATCATAATCGATGGCTACAACACTGCTGCAGCAAAGGCTCTCGAGTTTCTCGATGAAATTGCCGTCAAAGTCAAACCCGGAGACAAGGAAACTCTTGTCAGAATTGCAGAGACCAGCATGCAAACCAAACTAGTCTCGGATATCAGCAAGGAACTCGCTGAATTGGTGGTGGGAGCAATGCTTCAGGTTGCTGAACAGCAGGAAGATGGTACTTACAAGGTTGACATCGCAAACGTGAAAGTTGAGAAAAAGCCCGGGGGCTCGCTCTCTGACACCACGATAATCAAGGGAATCATCCTTGACAAGGAGGTCGTCCACTCTGGCATGCCAAAGAGGGTCGAAGAGGCAAAGATCGCCCTGATCAATTCGCCGCTCGAGATTGAAAAGACAGAATTCTCCGCCGAGATAAGGATTACAGATCCCACGCAGATGAAAAAGTACCTAGAAGAAGAGAACTACATGCTCAAAGAAATGGTCGACAAGATCGTCTCAGTAGGAGCAAATGTTCTTGTCTGCCAGAAGGGCATTGACGACGTTGCACAGTCCTTGCTCGCCAAGGCAGGTGTACTTGCTGTAAGAAGAGCAAAGGAGTCGGACATGACGATGCTTGCGAAAGCCACAGGTGCAAGGCTAGTCACAAACATTAACGATTTTGCAGAGAAGGACCTGGGGTATGCGAAGCTTGTTGAGGAGAGAAAAATCGAGCAGGACAGGTGGGTCTTCGTAGAAGGATGCAAGAATCCCAAGGCAGTTTCGATTCTCATTCGTGGTGGTCAGCAAAGGGCTGTTGACGAAGCGGAAAGAAGCCTTCACGACGCAATAATGGTGACCAAAGATGTCTTGGAAAAGCCCGAAATTGTGGCGGGCGGGGGAGCTCCCGAGGCGGAGATTGCCTCTAGGTTACGCGCCTACTCCAGTCGAGTGAGCGGAAGGGAACAACTGGCGATCCTCAAGTTCGCAGACGCGCTCGAGGTGATACCGATGGCGTTGTCTGAAAATGCGGGAATGGATGAAATCGACACACTGGTCGAGATGAGGGCAAGCCACGGCCAGGGCAAGAAGTGGGTCGGCATCAACGTGCTCACGGGGAAGGTTTCTGACATGATGGATTATGTTATCGAACCCGTTGCCGTGAAGGAAGAAGTTATTAGGGCAGCAGCCGAGGCATCGTGCCTCATACTTCGAGTCAACGACGTTCTCGCTGCAGCACGACCGGCCGGTCCCGCTCCTCCGAGTCCAGGAGCCGGGGAAATGGGCTATTGATTCACTGCTAGCGAATATGCTGGTACACTTGAGCTTTCTCGCTGAAAAGCTGAGTGGCCAGGGCTTCAGAGCAAGCGAAAAATCAGCTTATCACAAGATAACGAAATCCGCTTTAGATGGCGTGGTTCTCTTTGAAAGCTTCATCACGCGTTCGGGCATATTCCAACCAGACTCTTGAAAATCTAACTATTCCAACAGAGAATAGAAGGACCGCAACAAGTAGCGTTGCATCCAGCACAGTCATATCGAGAATCATGTTGACTCCATGGTTCACAAAGTCGAAAACAAGATCTTCAACTATCCATGCTAGGAAGAATACCCCGCTCGCAATGACGGGGAGCCATAGATGGCGAACTTCCTTCAACTCCTTGTATTTCATAAGAACCAGGAAGGAACGAAATCCAAACGCACCGAAACCGAGGATGAGAAGAAATATTACAAAATCCAGAGCTAAATGAATCGTGAAAATGTCCAACGTCGGTCGTTTACCGGTTACTTTTTGCACCTTAAAGCAATTGTCAGTAGCTCAATCTTTCCAGTAATGCATCTCCTCTCTTGACCTTCACTGTCCATTTCAGAAGCTTGGGAAAAGCACGATTTTGATCGGCTAACCGGATTTCGTGGCAGGATCGTATACGCCACTTGCTTCAGGACATACCCGAATAGCTTCGGGCTAACGAAATAATATGCGACGACCAACTGAGTCACGTATGGCACTATTCCTTGTGGAACACATACACACAGACGAGACCTGTCCTGCTAGGTCAACAGAAGGCGTTAAGATGATGGGAGATTTAGTGCTTGGACGTGAGCATGCGCGGAGGACTGGTGTTAGGTTCCTCACAGATTACATGGTCAAGGGCAAGCATCGGCTGATGCTCTTCATCGAGGCAGAATCGACCCTAAACGTAGAGAACTACGCAAAGCCCTTTCGGA
The DNA here is from genome assembly GCA_021806865.1 of archaeon. The sequence continues at coordinate 378 of JAKAPU010000288.1, read as the reverse complement.
TGGTGGGAAGTACGAATGTGTACCCGCTGACCAAATGCGAAGAAGTGATCGCGGAAGTCACCTCTCAGAGGAACGTCGAACAAGTCGCCGCGAGCGGCTGCGGTTGTATTGCATAGTAGAAAAGCAAATGCTGGCTACCTTTATTGGATAATTGAGCTCCTGGACTCCTCGTTGCATCTAGGCTCGCGGCTACCGTTTTCTTCTCAACACGAGTACCATTCCGAAGGCCGCCACCGCCACAGCGACTATTGTGATGCCCAGCAATATCAGATCTGAAGCGGTACCAAACCATGGGACTGAAGTTGGCACCACGGTAGCGGTGACAGCTATCGCACCAAACGGAGGAATGACCTGCGGTTGATTAGTAGGTCCAGATCG
>JAKAPU010000287.1 GCA_021806865.1 archaeon | reverse complement strand
TTTAGATAGTCACTTCTCAACTTCTCGTAGTAAGAGTCGGGTAGAGAGAGGGCGCTTGCACAGGCGATCTGGAGGGGATGGGGAGCGCCCACAGTGAGAAAGTCGTGCACCTTCTTAATCGCGCCTGTGATCTCGGTGCTTGATACCGCGTAACCGACCCTCCACCCAGTGATGCTGTATGTCTTTGAGAAACCACTAATGGTAACTGTTCTATCTCTCATCGAAGGAAGACTTCCGATGCTGATGTGCTTTGCGCCGTCGTAGAGTATGTACTCATAGATCTCGTCGGAAAAGCACAGAGTATCATGCTCGTTGCAGAGGTCAGCAATCAGCTTCAACTCTTTATTCGCAAACACTTTTCCAGAAGGATTGAGAGGGGTGTTTAGGACGATGCCTCGGGTCTTTGCATTGAAAGCTTTCTTAAGTCTCTCTTCATTCAAAGCAAAATTGTCTTCCTCATCCAATTCAACGTAGCGAGGTCGCGCGCCGGATGCGTAGTTTTCGTAGTGAGGATCAAACACGATGATTTCGCCCCCCGGATCGAGTGTTGCGAGCTGCGCAGCTACCATGGCTTCGGTCGTACCACAAGTAACTACAATGTTCTTATCGGGATCGGCCTCGATTTTGTTGTACGCCTTGACCTTTTGCGCGATAGCCTGCCTTAGTACTGGCGCGCCCCAGGTCACCGAATACTGATTGTAGTCTTCCCGGATCGCTTTTGATGCAGCTTCCTTCAACTCTTCGGGGCAAGCGAAATCTGGAAAACCCTGAGCTAGGTTGACGGCGCCGTGCTTGTTTGCGAGACGAGTCATCTCTCTGATGACAGATTCAGTGAAAGAATTTGACTTCTTGGAGATTTTCAGTTCGGATCCGAACTCTCGCAGTTTTGGGCTCGCATATAACTCGTTTCCGTACTGTCGAGCAGATTCGCGGATGAAATTACTAAGATCCAAGCGCTAATCTGGATGTTGCGAATTACTTCAACTATTGAACAAGATCATCGAATACGTTGTGCAGCTCTGCGCTCTATCGGCAGTGCTTTTCGTCGAATACCTGCTTGAATTCAGTCAAACACTTTTCTGCGGTTCTGCACTTGTCTTCAGGCCGAGGTACATTCTTGAAAGCTCTTGGTGCTCAAGAAGCTCCTTCGTCGTCCCTTCAAACACGTTTTTCCCTCCAACAAGAAGATATGCTCTGTCTCCTATCTCAAGGGCCTTCTTTGCGTTCTGCTCGACAAGAAGAACTGCCATGCCAAGCTCCCTTGCAAGGCCAACTACCTTCCTCAGCACCTCTGTCGCGAGCTTGGGAGAGAGGTTGGCAGTGGGTTCGTCCAGCATAATCACATTTGGTTTTCTTATCAGGGCCATGGTCATGGCCACCATTTGCCTTTCTCCACCGCTGAGGTTCTGAACTTTGGATTTCTGGTCGATCTCTACACAAGGTCTCAGAGACATTGTAGTGCTCGGAGTGTTGATCGTTGCCGCACTCGCGGTATATCTCTACTCGGAAAGAGTTGCAAGATCTCCGCTTGGAAGAATGATGAGGGCTGTTAGAGACAATGAGACTTCATCCGAAGCAATAGGTAAAGACATAGTTGGAATCAGGCGAAACGTATTGAATTATGCTTCCGCCCTTAGCGGTGTAGCTGGCGTACTGTTTGTGCTGTGGTCGCCTGCGGTTTCACCGTGTACATTTCTCAGACTGAGTTGGACTTTCTACCCATTTGTTATAGTGATTCTTGGCGGTGTTGCGAACAATCTGGGTGTTGGGGTTGGTACTGCAGTGTTTGTCGGAATAACTACGACAATAGATCAGGCTCGCACCTGCATTATCAGCAATGGAATCTCGCTCCCAGTAGATATCAATGCGATTGAGCCGATAGCTATCGGCGTGCTACTGTTAGTCGTACTACTGGGGAGGCCCAAGGAATTGAAGCAGGAAAAGCCTAGCGCCACATTAAGTCGTTCAAGGTTGAAAGACATCTCTGAAAGGGCAAAGGGGGCAGCGAAACAAGAAAGTACCTCCCTTCCTGAAGAAAAGTCTCAGACGGCCAGCAAGACTACGAAGACTCAAGAGGATTCTGATTGAACTGAACCAGCGCGTTCATATTTTGAAGAGCAAGAAACAAGCATCGATTTGACTTGCTCTAAAGCATAGGGGAATCTTTCCTCTAGAATGAAAGGCCCGGATACTTCTGGACGATGATTAGGGCTGCCTACGTAAGCAGTACCGCTGCAGATATCACAGTAGTCCAAAGGCCGTTCTTGTCGCCTTCCGCTGACTGCGTGATGTGAGTCGTCTTTACGATCTTTCCTGAAATCTTCCAGAGCTGCTTTTTCTCATCATAGCTCTGATCTGGGTTGAACGGAATGCCTAATGTGGACGCGAGCATGGACGCAGCCAAATCTTCGGCATAGTCCCCAGCTTTTTCATCGGTTTCTCCGTAGCTCTCGTGTTCGGACAGGTACCCATACGTGTTCCTGTCCTGTGGAATTGCGAGTCCCACGGAGGCTGCAATCAGTCTGTTGGGTTCGTTCGTTGCGATCCTGCTCATGACCAAGAAAAGGATTTGACCGGGAGAAAGCTCTTCAATCCCTTCCTTCTTCGGAATCACTTTGCACCTCGGAGGAAAGATGCTCGAAACGGTTACGAGGTTGTACGCTTC
>JAKAPU010000065.1 GCA_021806865.1 archaeon | reverse complement strand
ACACGAAGATGGAAAACTGTCCTTCCTTTGTTTTCGTCTGAAAGTTGTTGTCTGCGTAAAAGTTCTTTTCAAGGCCACCCCTCCTGCCAGGCAGACCTGTGATTAGGGCACCGCTATTTGGATCCTCAATATGACCCAGCTCCACATTTCCCTCTTTACTGAGCAGATGCTCTCCAACATTGACAAACAATCCAGCGGATGTTAGAACGTCAACGACTGACACTGTCGTCGGACTGTAGTCATGACTTCCATAAACCACGTAGGCAGGTATGTTTCTTTGAGAAAGCTCTCTGAGTTTTCGAACCGCCGAACGAACGGAGGTCATATCCGGAAGGCCGACATCGAATATGTCACCAGAGATTACAACAAAATCTACATCATTTTCGATACAGAGATCAATGCTCTTGGAAAAAGCTCTGTCGTTGATCTCGCGCAAGACCGGTTCGCGCCAGGCTCCGATGTGAGAGTCTGAGATGTGTGCAAACCTGGGCAAGTACGATCACTTCGACTTTCAACGAGCTACGACTTTGGACAGCATTTCGCTTGAAATATTCCCGCCAGAAATCACGGCCACGGACTTGCCCAAGGTCTTCTTTGATTTTGCAAGCGCGGCGAAGGAAGCAGCACCCGAAGGCTCTACCATGACATGTTCCTCTTTCAGGAGACGTGCTGTTGCGTCAAGTATCTCTTCATCGTTCACCAAGACAATCTCGTCAACGAGTTTCCTTACGTGAGCGAACGTGATGTCCCCTGGCCTTCTAACCGAGAGTCCGTCTGCAATCGTCTTGCTCTGCTCTATACTTACAAGCTCTCCTTTGTGCCAAGATTCGTACATTGAAGGGGAACCTTCTGGTTGCACACCTATGACTTTCACATACCTTGTCTTTTCTTCCAGTTTGATAGCAGAAGCCACTCCGGAAATCAACCCGCCTCCACCAATCGGCACAAAGACGCTTTCCACCTCAGGCAAGTCTTCAATGATTTCAAGACCGCAGGTGCCCTGCCCGGCGATTATCGCGAGGTCGTTGAACGGCTGGATGAACAACTGCCCTTCATTTTCTTGAATCTCAACGGCTTTCCGCTGTCGCTCGTCTTGCTGGCGTCCGAACAGAATCGTACGTGCACCGAGTGATTTTATCATCTTCAGTTTCTCTGGAATCACTGTTTCGGGCAACACAATAGTCGCATTGACTCCTAGCTTGTTTGCGACGTAAGCGACCGCGAGCCCATGGTTTCCAGAAGATGCAGTTATGATTCCTTTCCGAAGATCACTTTTTGGAATGGATAGTATCTTGTTTGAGGCCCCTCGTATCTTGAAAGATCTTACTGGCTGGTAACATTCCAGCTTGAGCCAAGCCGACTCCAAGGAAAACGACTTGTAAGTGGGGGTTCGGTATGCAAAGCCCTGGATTCTCTTGCTAGCTCCTCGAATGTCCTCAAGTGTAACAAATGGCGCCTCAGTATTCAAGACTCGGTCGAAGGGTTGTGAACAGTATCAGAAATAAGGTATGCGCCAGTGCGGAAGAGTCAGGCTTTCAGCAACTTTGACCCGAATTTCTTCACTGCGTTCTCGCATATCGGACCGGGATCGCATTCGACGGGAACGGCGAGCATCACAGTGTGCCCGAGGAGCGGCATCGTGATCAAGCGGTACTTGTCGCTGACCACGACCGTGTACTTTATGTTTCCAAGCTCCTTGGGTAATGCCTCTGAAAGCCCTTGGATTACCAGAGCCCTTATCGTAACAAGGAAATTTGCCGGTAGCTTTGCCTGTCTTCCCTTCTCAGACTCGGCATAACTGACTATCCTTCCAGCATCATCAAGAATAGCGCATCTGAGCACATCTGGACTCAGAGAAAGGATGTCGGTTGCCTGCATAGCCTCGGCACAACGCTATACGTAAAACCAGTATTAATCTGTGAATTTGTACAACGTACACAAATGTGTAAAAACGGGTCAAAAAGCGCTGAAAAGTCACTCCAACAATGTTGGATTAGGGGACTACAGATAGCCCTCGTCTTCGTTTAAGAAAGGTAATATCTTCTTCAGTCTCTCGTGGTTTTGAAGTCCTTCATTCCACCGACTGAGCTCTTCCTCTCCGTGTATGGTCTTTGCTACTTTGCTCATATTTTCACCTCTTTGATTGGTGATTCTGAAGCCCTGTTTCACCCATAAGCGTTTAGTATTTAGACTATATAGATAATCGTAATATATACTGTCTCTATACGTATTCAATATAGCAGCCTCACTTCAACAGGTAGCTGAGTTTACAATAGAGTGGAATATTGTTTTGTATGAAGAAGAAATCGTAGCCAAACAAGAGATCCAGCCAAGATCGAACAAGGGAGAAACGAGAAGGGTCCAGCTTACTGGGGGGTCGACTCTCGTTGTTTCTCTCCCGAGCGACTGGGCAAAGGGTGTCGGTCTGAAACCGAAGGACGAAGTATTCATGGTTCCGCAAACCGACATGTCGCTTCTGGTAGTACCTGGAACCAGAATTGAGAAGACGCCGGAAAAGGTCATTGAAATTTCAAGCAAGGAAGACGAGGACGAAATTTTGCGAGCGTTCATTGCTTACTATGTCGCAGGTTTTGATGTAGTTCGTTTGAAATTCAAGAGTCCGCTTCCAGAATTAAGATCCAGACTGAAGGCGCACATAAGACACAAACTCATCGGGGTTGAGATTGTGGAAGAAACCACAGACAATATTCTGGCGCAATGCCTTCATGGGAATGTCGATCTTCCATTGAAAAAAGCACTCAGCCGAATGTCCATTATCACGAGCTCGATGCAGTTCGATGCAGTGAGATCAATTACGAATGGCGACACGGCGCTCGCAAGTGAGATTGTGGATCGAGATGACGAAGTGGACAGGTTTGCACATTTTATCAGCAGGCAGCTGAACCTTGCAGTCCACAATCGTGTAATGATACAAGAAATCGGACTTTCGACAGCCCAGGACTGTATGAATTACAGAATGATAGTCAAGAGCATTGAAAGGATAGCTGATCACTCTGCTCAAGTTGCCGGTTCGCAGATACTACTGGAGCACAGAAAGGTACCACAGGGTCTTGCTGAGCACATAGTCAAGTTGAACAAGCTGTCTAGCGAGGTGTACGAGAGCTCTCTTCGGGCTGTGCACAGTCGCAGCGGTAGAATTGCAAACGAAGCAATCCTGAAACTCAAACAAGTGCTAAAGGAGGAAGAGTCCGCGACGGAAGAATTGATTTCTTCTAGACTGGATAACAAATCCGTGATATCTCTACGTTTGGCACTGGAGAGCCTACGAAGAATCGCGGAATACGCCGTAGACATCTGTGAGATTGTAGTCAATATGACTGTGGGTTCTCCATTTTAAGAGTCGCTCTCAAGCTGGAAAGTGGAATAGGTGGACTCTATTCCACTTGACAAAGAGAAGGAATCTACCTATGGCATCTTGCACCAGAGACTCTCTTCGGAAGCCGATACTCTCAGATCGAAAGAAGTTTGAAGATCGTCGAGATATCGAACAAGAGAGAGGGTACCCCCCCTGGGGAGGGGGTAGACTGTGTCTATCTCCATGGTTACCAAGAAGTAACTACACTCGACAGACAACGAGAATGAGAGGGTACCCTCGTAGAGGGGGTCATACTAACTGACTATGCAAGGAAAAACACGAAGGAGTTTGATGGTCAACGAGTCTATCGGAAACAAGGAGAGGAGTAGACTGTGTCTATTCATCCATCCCGAATGAAACCATGGGTCGTTCGAGAATCAACGAAAACGAGATTGCGGAACTCAAAGCACAGTGAAGGTCATGCAGTCTTCTTTCGAGAAGCAAACGGAAGAATTGCGAGCAAGACGACGAGGCTGATACTTGGCAAGAGGAATGGCGTGGTGAGAGAACTTCCAGAGATAAGACCTGCAACCACTGGGCCGAGTGAAGAACCGACTCCTATGGATGACTCAAATAGTCCAGCGCCCTTGCCAGCCTTTTCTGGCGTAGTTTCTGCAACAAGCGCGGCTTGAGAAACAGCGTAGATGACCGAGTAACCGGCTCCAACGATAGCGTAAGCGGCCAGATAGATCAAGCCAGTACTGTCGTGTGCCAGTAGCAAGAGGCTACTCAAAGACATCAAGACCAAGGCTGCGATCATGTTCTTCTTTCGATAACTTGGGTTCAGGATGAATGCTCGGAACCTGACTTTCACGGTTAGCACGTATACAAAGAATCTTGCAAAGCCATACACGAAAGTTATGACACCGATCAACAGTATCGAGATTCCGATTGATCTCGCGTAGGGAGAAAAGAAAGTGAACAAGACGCCCGACGAAACAGCAGCAAGAGCCGTCGAAATCAAGTAAAAAGAGGCTCGAATTTGTGGTAGGGGCGCGCTTGTATCATATGATGGTTGCTCACTGTAACCAGTTCTTGGCGGGGGATCGCTTTGTGTAGATTTTGAAAATATCGGATATAGGTTGAGAACGAGTGTGCCAAGCAAAATTATCGACGTAACGATGAATGCAAAGCGGATTGAGACAAGAAATATTAGAGCAGCACCCACTAGCGGGCCTATCGCTGCGGCAAAAGACCACGTCAGATTGAAAATGCTAAGAGATCGCTTCGAATCACCCGACACATCATTGCTTATCGCAGCCTCGACTGCGGGCCATAACATGGCCCATCCTATTCCCTCAAACATTCTTGCAACAATCAGCGCAATTGGATTTGCAATGACTGTGTAGAGAATCGATACGATGCTGAGCGTTGCAAATGAAAGTGCAATAAAGAATTTCCTTGCACCCTGCCTGTCAGAGTAATGACCCATGACAAAAGGCAGAAAGGAATACACGGCGTTGGATGCTCCGCCTACCAGTCCGATCTCGAAGACGCTCGCACCCAGCCTGTATGCGAGCAATGGGAGAAAAAGGTAGAAAATCGGAAGAATGAGGTTAGCGATGAAGGATGATGTCAGGTGGCGTTTGAACTCGCCCGACAAAGCGACACGCTGTGTGCCTTTCAGCTGATCAGCATCATTCAAGTGATAGACTCTTCTGTGGCGGTGCGAGCAAGAAGCGCACCCTTTAGCGACCGTGAAGTTGAGGTCGCCAAACTATGGTTGCTTCCGTATTCTCTATTAAGATTTGTAAAGCTCGCAGGCTAAACCAGTCGGAAAACTATTGGTGTTTTGGATTACTTTGCGGCGTGATGCATCGTTCGTTGTCTCAGTCTTGCTATGTGGTTTTTCTCTTCCTCTTCCCAGTACTTGCGCATGCACGCTTTGTTGACGAAGAGGTGATCAAGGTAAGCTACATGGGCAAACGACTTCCCACACTCGGAGCAATGCTCCAGTTTCACGTTCGAAACTTGTTGGTATTGTGATTGTTGTTCCATTTCATCTCATCCTTTTGTTAGTATTTGGTCTGAAGTGTACACTTTTGGAAGAGGGTGTATATAAATACCAACTTTCAAGTCGGAAAGCTGGTTACTCTGCATGCCGTTTTACCTGGTTTTGAATGTTTCTGGCACTGGTTTGCAACTATACTAGCGAGAACCGATAGTCTCCAAACGTGAAAGTGTGAGTGATGATGAAAAAGAGAGAATGCGGGCATAAAAAAACCCGCCATTTGCACGTCTGATCGAAGCGATCTAGTTGGAACCGATTCCGCCAATCTCTTCGAGGAGAGGAATCTTCCCGGATGGGGCGTGCCCGAAATGAGCCGCTACAACCACGGACGATACCACTGAGAGTGCCATCAATCCTAGTTTGATTTTTTCGTCGATAGTCATGGCATTGGCGTGCCTAACCTGAAGAAAAAGCGTTATGGATTCCGCATTCTATATCGTTATTATAGCTAGGAGATTCACGTTTTCCACTCCATTCGGCCAGAAAAATCTGAGAACGCATTTGTGGCTCCGAGTATCTGATTGGGGCTCGATTTGATGAGGAATTCAGATCATACGTTTCTTGAGCGGAGTGTTCTCTGAGATATTTACCAAAATCTATGCAAATTGGCTGAAACCAACAAGTTAAAAAGTATCTTCATGCCCGATTCCAACATTCGAATCGAGGAGCAGAGAGGACCTCTTGCGAATCCCAAACGATGACCCTGCAGAATTCTTGACTAGGGTTGCTCCTTATGTAAACTCCGAAGGGGCGAGGAATCTGAACTCAATATGCCATCGCTTGGGAATACCATACCAGACAATTAGATTCAGGATGGGAAGACTGGGAGAGCAGGGCATCAGCGTATTGCCAATAGTTGATGCTCAAAAGATTGGACTGGACAGAGTTAGGGTAACATTTGAATTACCTAGCGACATTGCAAACTTGCGACCGATTTTTGCAGGATTGCATGTAGGGGCTGGTCTCAGGTTCTATGCTCGGACTCTGGTGTCCCACGAATTCGACTCAGAGTTCTTGATACCACGAGGAAAGCTTGACGAGTTTGGAAGGTTACTTAGGGCATTAGAAGAAATGAGGCTGATCGAGAACGTCCAGTTCAATCGTCTTCGGTGGAAGGACTTCATCATGATGAGAACCAAATATTTTGATTATGAATCTGGCGAGTGGGACGTAGATTTTTCAAAACTAGCCGCAAATCCTTCAGAGGAGATACCACAAGAATCCGAGCCGACAAAGGTTGACTCTACGGATCTGCAAATCATAAAGTCGTTGGAGGTGGATCCCTGGATTAGGGTCGTGGAGTTGGCCGAAAAAGTGGGGATGTCTGTCGGAGATGCTTCGTATCATCTCAACAGGCATGTCTTTGGAAAGAAGCTGATTTCTTCTTTCAGGTTGAAATGGATAGGAACAAAGGAGGCTTGGTCAAAACATACGATGGTCGGTCAGACTTTTGTTTTCAAGCAACTATCAGATGAGATGGCGAGACACGCAATTGCTATAATGACAGCAACACCCTTCACTTGGAACCATATGCGTGCAGAAGACGGCACATACATTTCCGAACTTTTGATACCTGTATCTTTGGTTCCGGAGACAATGGGTTTTGTCTCGGAGAGACTTAGGCAACTGAGACTGAAACCCGAGATGAGGTATCAGGACTGGTCGTGCACCTCTAACTTCACTATTCCCTATATGATGTTTGAACCAAGGACGGGTTGGAACCTAGAGGCTGAATCAGCGCTGGGACATATCCTCCAGACAATCCAGCAGTACGAACACTCCTGAAGACGCTGCACTTCAGATAAGAACTAGATCTGAGCCAGTCTGATGTGCCTAAAGAACAGGAAGAAGAGACCAACCGTGCAGAAAACAAATCCGAGAAGCAGAGCAGCTAGCATGGTTGGCGTTTCAGATGTTACAGCATCCACACCTCGAAGCGAGAGCCACGAGATAAGAATTGAGACTATTCCAACCATGAGAAGACCGCCGCCAATGACCATCGAGTATGAAGTAGCCATATTCTCAAATATCACTCAGTCCTTTGGATTCTCCTTAGTTTCGAGCGCAGCTCCTACCGCGTTATCAAAGGCAGCAATCTCCCTGAATGTCCCATTCTCACTCTGAAAATATTCCTCAGAGCTTTCGTGCAAGGCTTTGAGCAGCGCAGCCCTCACAGCCCACCTGTCAACTTTCTCTTCGGCCGCCCACTTTTGAAACGCTGACAATTTCTCAAGACTCATTTGCAAATCCCTTTGCGGCACTCCGTCGATCTTCAGATCGCCCATCTTCCCACCTTCGCCTCAGTCGTTCGAAGCCCTTATCTTGAACTCTTCGGAACTCTTTCTAATCATCGAACTAGTCACTGCGTCTCTGTCAAAGACCTCATCAATCTCATAGTTCTGGGACAGGCGCAGTGCCCATTTAGTTTTGAACTTTCCATCGCCATCGTAATTACCAGTCTCTCTGAAAATCAGATGAGCTACTCCGATACCAAGGTTCGCAAGCCTTGCCCTTGTAGCCTCCAAGAGTGTGTCACGTCGCGAAGAGGAGATTCCGACGGGAACTCGGCCGAGCCGGATCTGTTCATTGACTATTTCTCTAGCTCGGTCAACTGGTAGATCCATTCCCACACGACTGGGATTGTTCAGTAGCTCCCAATACTTGGATTTGATTTCCTCATCTACAATATCTGAGAGTCTCGCTGATGGGGCAAGTCCAAGCTCCAGCATCACCGATCTCCTTCTTTCAGAAGTATCGAGGAGAGCGCTATCAACATCAAAGATTGCAAGATGCGATCCTGCGGGGACATTTTCTAGCAGGAAGGGATTGCATCGCTTGACGTAGCTGCAACGTTCGCACTGTGCGTAATCTCTCTCTTGGGCTGCTTCACGCCTTGGGAGAGAGTTGTTCTTCAGTGCCTCATGTATCTCAAGGACTCGCTCTTTCAACACGGAGCGCATAGCTTCTTCCTTCACGATCGTGAAGGCCCTGACCATTCCTTCGCGCTTTACCCAGTAGAGCAGAATACCGAGTGGATAGTTTTGAGCAAGGAGGTAAGTCGATAGCTGGTAGTAATGGGATTGCCTGGGCTCATTGGGCAATGTCGAGGTGCTCTTTATCTCTAGAGGGACGTACAACTTGAAACTATCTCCGGCCTCGTCCAGTCTGATGAGCAAGAGGTCGTCGATTCTACCATGGAGTTTTGCTTCATCACCGAATTTGAGATCGACCACGACTTCGCTACCCTCGACTGAAATCAACCCAGAACGCCTGAGCGAAAGTGCAACAAGTTCGTGAATCGCCTTGCCTTCGTTGAATATTGCTAGCATCTCATGCGTCGGGGGCTCGGGATAAAGGTAGGAGTATGCCTGCTGCCTGAGGCAGTGCTCTATCGCGCTTGGATAGTACGAACCTAGTCTGAATTTGTGGTTGACGGATTCCTCTTCCCATTCTGCATACATTCCTCTCTTTAGAGCATCTTCGACGATGTTTGCGACCTTCGAGGGATCAGAAAGAATCTTTGATACCCAAGCTTCGAATTTCTTCGTTTGTTCATCATTCAATTTGGCGTTTTCCGATCCCCTTACAAGGAAATTATCAAGCGAAGGCAAACCATCACCAGTAGTGACTTGGAATATTCAAAACTTTCTGCCCAAGCTCAAGGGGTTTCTTCAAGCACCGGTTGGTTTTTCCTGGGGAGGCTGTGCGGCAGAAGCGGAATGGGCAGCAATATGCTCAACTATTTTCTCAAACTCTATTGCGCTTCCGCATTTTGGGCAGATGACGAGGTGCATGGGCTGACCAGAGCTCATTTCAACACACCATTCACATGTCTGACAGAAATTTCGTGATATTAACTGATTCTGTTTGCACATCTGTGCGGGAGCCGAGATTCGAGATCCCGCCGGTCAGCAGGTCTTTCATATACTCCTACGCCTTCAATTATGACTCCAACCGAGCAGTTTGAACATTTTGCTTTGCACAAATGTTCGCCGGCGTGGATCAGGTTCCCATCGTAGGCTTGCAACAGTCGATTCTCCTCATCCCTCATGATTTCATAGGCTCTCGAGACACCTGAAGAATCTACCATGACTATGAGTCTCCCGCACCACTCGCATGTTTTCGGGACATGTTTTGCCAAACTTTCGGCCACACTACTTCCGTACGCTTAGAGAGATCGGTTTTTCTAGTTAGCTATCGTTGAGCTCTGTCAATCACGCTTTTTCTAGTTCTAATCAAGCCTTCCCAAACTCTAGCGCGAGTTGAGCAAGTGAAACGGCTCCAAATTTGAGTACATCTTCATCCACCTTGAACTTTGCACTATGATTGGGATATATGCAGCCCTTTTTCGCGTTCTTTGTACCCAGATAGTAGAAGGTACCAGGAGTCTTCTGTAAAAAGCGTGAGAAATCCTCAGCACCCAGTTTCACATCAATCTCTTTGACCTTCGTTCCTTTTATGGACTTTAGTATTTCAAAGACACGTTCTGTGACCTTTTCATCGTTGTATGTAACAGGGTATGCGTCCTTGATAAATTCCAATTCATAGTCTGCACCGAACGCTCTGCAGACAGAAGCTGTGATTTGCCCGACGTACTTCTTTGATAGAGTCCTGGTCCTGTCGTTGAGAGTGCGTATGGTTCCCTGGAGAAGAGCATCGCTCGGGATTACATTATCCGTTGTGCCTGAATGAATGCTGCACACTGACACAACGAACGGCTCCACCGGGTTAATCATCCTACTTGAGATTCCTTGCAGTGCGGTGATTAGCTGAGCAGAGATGAATATTGGATCTATCGTTTCGTGCGGACGCGAACCATGTCCTCCCTTCCCAACTATTCTTATTTTGAAACCGTCAGGCGCTGCCATAAAAGCACCGGGCCTTACGCCAAAAGTGCCTGAAGGATATTCGCCTCCGATGTGTAAACCGAAAACATAGTCTACCTTCGGGTTGACCATGACTCCGGCTTCAATCATTGGCTTTGCGCCGCCTCGGCCTCCGTTCTCTTCGGCTGGCTGAAAGAAGAGTTTGACTGTGCCACAAAGTTCCTTTCGATGCTTCACCAAAAGCATCGCAGCACCAAGTAACATCGCAACATGCGTATCATGGCCACAAGCGTGCATGACTCTGTCATTCTTTGACTTGAACGGAAGATCTGTCTCTTCCCTGACCGGCAGTGCGTCCATATCCGCGCGCAGAGCGACAACCTTACCTTTCTTTTCCCCTGTAATGATTCCGACTATTCCAGTGCCGCCAACATTCGTTTTAACATCAATTCCGAGCTCTCGTAGCTTCTCTGCGATTAGTTTCGAGGTCTGAAACTCATGATAAGCAAGCTCGGGGTTCTCGTGAACTGTCCTTCTGATTTTCAGGATCTCTGGTTCGATTTCCTTAACTTCTTCTAGCAGCGAAGGCATTGGCTAGTGTGATCTGACGTAAGATAAAATACATTGCTTGTACGGAATGTAGCAGGAGACCAGATTCCCGAGAGTTTGCAATTAATCTAGCATTGGGTGAATCCTTCATTTTCCAAATCAAATTGAAATGCTTGCTACAGACTGAATCGATCGACTTATTTCCAAAGCTAATTCGCATGAATGTTAGGGCGTGAACCTACGTGCAGAAGATTTCATTGTAAAGACTTCGATATCGAAAAAGTCGATCAGTTGGCAGGGAGCGAAACAAGATCTTTATGCAAGAGGCGGCCTATTCAATTTGTTGATTCTAAACATGTAATTGTCCACTTCTGGAGACTTCAGAAGACCGATTCAGGCCAGTCACGCTTGCTCAAATTGTAAAAGTTAAAAGCGCCGTACTATTCTATACACTTGCGATTTTTCTAGGGGTTTTGGCATGTGAATCTAAGCTCTAGTCACGCTGAAACCATCATTAACAATGAGTCAAAGGAGGATTTGATATCGCGCCCGGAAATTCAGCGACTACTTGCAGTTCTACGTGAACGCTCACTCTTTGAACTAGTGCCACGCATTACGCCCCAAGGTGATGTCATCTATCCAGAAGCAGCAGAAATTATGAAGGTGGGAGGCTCGCAGTGCGAGGAGATCTTAGAAAGAATGGCGCGAGCACAGATATTGGTGAAGGAACCTGTCAATCCTATAGTTCTTTGTCCTACTTGTGGTTCCAAGAACACCAGTCAGTCTCTTGTGTGCCCCAATTGCGGCGGCACAGAGCTAACATGTGGTCAAACTCTTCAGCATCTATCTTGCCTTCATTTCGATTTTGAGTCTAACTTCCAGCGCACAGATCATGCAGTCGTCTGTCCGAAGTGTAATAGAGAGCTGGCTTCAATAGGAGTAGATCATTTGAGACCGGGTACATTTTACAAATGTGCGTCATGCGCAGAATTCACAGCTAGGGCAAAACGACTTATAGCATGTCATACATGTCAACAGGTGTCAGAGACCACGAAAGCACCGCCTATTCAATCGTACAGATTCGCTCTACTTCGTAACGCCGGTAGTTCTGGTGAAGCGAAACATTTCGACTTCACTCCACTGCTGGAGTCGTTGACAAAGAAGGGATACGATGCCCATGCCAATGGGACCGTGCGCGGAAAATCCGGAGTAGACCATTCATTCAGCATCATTGCATCGCATCATTCTCATCGTGGTTCTGAACTGCGTGTAGCAGTACATGTGGAAATAGCACGTATTCATGTCGAATCCACATCAGTACTAGCAATGTTTGCAAAGGCAGTGGATTGTGGCATTAAGTCAAGGTTCCTGATTGCGGTTCCAAGGCTGAGCCAAGAGGCGGCTGTGCTGGCTCAGAGCTACAATATCACACATGTGGAAGCAAGAGACTCGGTTGACGCAGGGGAGAAATTGGAGTTTGTTTTGGATTCTGTTTCAGGTACCAAGTACACAAAAAGCAAGGTACAATCCGGATCAAAAGCCACTCGAAAGAGAACTTCGATGGACATCATGGCCGACATTCTAGCGGTAGTGACCAGCCCCTCGAGCAAATACGAGATGATGGCGTGCGCCAATTTGAGCTACGAACAGTGCCAGAAGTATATTCCGATGCTTGAAAAGTTAGGACTAGTGAGAAGATACTTGGAAGATGGTGTCCGTGCACGGTTCTTAATCACCGAGAAGGGCCGTGAGTATTCCTCAAGCATCACCGGGGAATTTGGCAAAATTGCTCAAGGGGACAGAACAATATGGCCGACAAAACGACAGCCATCGAGCATTGTCTCTTGAACTTGCGTGTCTGCCAAGCGTAAATAGTGATTTGAATCCCTTCACAGTAATGATCGGAATGCATGGACCTGACAGGGAAGTTTCACTTGCACTCAGCTGTTACTGATAATTTGGAACTTGGGGTCTGGACAACTTGAGACAGGTTGTGGCAGTGGCTGGAAAGGTCCAGATAGTAGATGTTCCAAGGCCCGTTTGCGATGACAACGGCATCCTTGTACGGACAGAGTACTCGGTCATCAGCA
>JAKAPU010000064.1 GCA_021806865.1 archaeon | reverse complement strand
TTGTTTTCTAGACTATCTATTCTACCATTTACCATCTTGAATTCGCTCTGCGTCTCTGCCCGGAGGGCCTTCAGTTCGCCCTTTATCTCCCCCATTTCTGGGAGGAGCAGCCGTGTGAACCAACTGGGAGCCTTCTCGGCTAACTTGGAAGCCATCAGATACTAGATGCGCATATTCCTATTTAAAACCTGTAGTTTTTGGATCGAGCTTGTCGTCGTCGTGTCAGATGATTTTTGTGATCAAACCCGCAATTTCCGTTCTCCAAGGCTCCTGAAAACACTTCATAAGGCTAATTAGAAGTACCGAAAATGCAAGCAGACCGAGACCATCCGAAGTGAGTCGAGTTGGTGGTGGCAAAACACGGTGAGGCGGAGGCAGCGTTGATTAGAGTGGAAGGTAGCCTTCAGGGCGTAGGATTCAGGAGGTTTGCTGAAAATGCTGCGCGTTCTTCGAAGATTGCAGGATACGTAGAAAACATGAAGGATGGCACGGTGAGTATTTTTGCTCAAGGCCCGCAAGAAGGCATACAGCAATTCTTGGATTCGATAAGAAAGGCTCCGTTGCCAATAATTGTGGACAATGTCGCGGTGAAAAAGTCCAGACCTCGGCCTAAACTAAGGTACTTCCAGATAAAGACTGGTCTTCTGGGCATGGAGATGCAGGAGGGGTTTGGTGCTTTGGAGTCGCAATTCTACGATTATAGAAAGGAGTTCAGGTCGTTCGCCGAAAGAACCGATTCTAACTTTCAGTCGATGAACAAAAAATACGGAGAGATCTCTGCGAAACTCACAGAGATACTCACTTTTCTTCAGACACAAAATGTGGAGGCAATCCGGTCGTTGAACAGAAGTGTTGATCTTCTAGAGAAGGCAGTCGAAAAACTCCCTGCGCGGACCGAGTCGCAAGATCGGACAAACCAGGCATAACGTATTTTCTCTTTTTGGCATGGCTCACTTGTCTTGCGAGCTTACAGTATTTCCCGCACCACAAGAGTGGAGAATTGCTTCTCGCATTTTTGCTCAATTGATTGCTTTGGAAGGTGCAAGAGTATCGCTCAGTTACGAACATGAACCTGAGAGAGCCTCGCCAGAACTGCCTTTGAAGTCGCTCTGCCCCAAAGTAACCGGATAGTATGCAGCGACACCTTGGGAAGTAGTGCCATTCCCACCTGCCGCTACTAAGCTTATCGTAGGCATCAGAGCGTAATAGTAGCCTTCAGTCAGATTTGCCAACCTGATTGAGAAACTGTAATTCGCAACGGAATACGCCAGAATCTGTAGAGAGGTCGCGCTGACTGTCACGTTGCCGCTGCTAGATGATCCAAGTGGAATCCAGTTCGCGCTGTCTAGAGCTCGGCTATTTCTGGGATACCAAGAACACGAGTTGTTTGCAGGGAGCTGTGTCAGGTGAGGATCGGATGCGAGTCTAACAATCGCGCTGTCTCTTCCATCAAAGGCAACGGTCACCGGACTAGCAAATGTCTGGATCTGCAGGTTGAAAGTGACATTCTGTTTGCTCGGCGAGGGGTTGTACGAGACCACAGAAGAGTCAGTGATGTTGTAGGTCATCGTGTATCTTGTTTGGACGGGAAGATAGGCAACCTGAATGTTTGTGAGACCGACGATCTTTGGTATGAGGAATTGTGCGGGACAGCTATAGAACACGCCGTACGTCCACGAGAAATCACTCAGGTTCAGTTCATTTTTCTGGTAGCCGATAGCAAGTGGAATATCGGGACAGAACTGGAACATGAATATACCGTAGAACCCCTTTGAGCCTGCAGCCGAGTTGATAGTGTACACGACTGTTTGATTTGATCCTGAATACAGAGAAAGCTGAGATGGATTCACGCTAATGCTTGCGAGCGTGGTTGGAGAGAATACGCTGCCGTTGGCGTTCGGCATTTCGATGTTAGTGTAAACTTTGCCGGAGTAGCTGTTCTTCAGGTAGCCTGATGAATACTGGACGCAGATCTGCCCAGTGGAATTTTCTGGCATGATAAGTACTCGTAACCACCCGTTATTCGCAACCGTACCGTTCTTGAAGTACGTCTGGGTGTTGGCTGGTGGAGGGGGATATGGCGACGCGCAAGGCCCATAGTTTGACGGCTGTGAACTAGGAGACAGTCCAGCTGTGCTATAACCTACATATGCTCCAAAAACTAGTAGCACTACAAGCACAAAGCCGAGCGAGAGCAATGCACTTGATTTCGGCGATTCATTAGCCGTCAAATCATGTTATCAAAATTACTTCCATCGTGGAAGTATTAAAGACCAGTCAAAAGAACACCCAAAACAGACTTGTTCTGATCTGCTCATGAACGAGCAAAACTCTGTCTTGAATCCGGTTTGTTCAATTTCAGCTGACTCAGGCTGCGATTCTTGAGGTTACCATCCTTTCAATCGCATGTGTGCTGCGATGGCACTGAGATCAATGAAAGTGAGTCTTGTCAGAAACATTCGACAATAGATGAGAGGGGTAAGGCAACCTTATCGTTCGGATGGAAGATCCAATTATCCCGCCCAAATCAGTCCACATTGCTTCTTGACGACCTTTTTCATACTGCTCTTCGTCATTCTCTTCTCCTTCTCTTCTTCAAGAACTGGGTGTTCCAGTCGGATCTTGTCTGCTTTCAGACAACAGCTGCATGCGATCTGGATACAAGTACTGGCTTTCGTGTTTGCACTCTTCGTTCTTCACGCGTATCACTTCGCGCTAATCTCTTTGGAAATTCTGTCTGCACGAGTCTCTGTTCGAGACATAATGAAAAGTGCGAGACCTCCTAGAATCAATGCTAGACCAATGTAATTGGCAATAAAATTGCCATAAACTGACACGGGCTCCATGAAGGTAAAATTCTGAAGAGGCGAAACGAAATAGACCTGAGAGCATACGCTCTGATGGGATGCAGAGCAAAACCTCTCTGTGCCTCCAAAAAGGAAGAGAATCACTCCCAGAACAATCGATACCAAGCTGGCGAGCTTCAAGAAAGTCAAGGACGAACCTCCTGCTGCAGTACACGCAAGCAGACGTTATTGCGAAGCATTAGAAACAAAGGTCTCTTGAACAACCTGATCTCAGCTCTTGTTTTCTGAATTTCATTCCCTTCAATTATTTTCTTCTGTTTATTGCCTCGCCTGTTTTCAAGCACCCACAATGCTGCTGCCATAATCAAAACTGCAATACCCAGATAGTTCAACGTGTAGTTGACAGAAATTCCATTCGGAACCCCAGGCGGCACTGTGAGATTTCCACAGCCGATAGGCGTGTTCCACCTGGGCGGACTCCAGATAGGATAGCCGTAAAACACGTTGTCTGTGGTGCAGCCTAAAACCGTGTAGATGGCACCGAAGATGGCAAGTACTGCGCCTATAATCATCAGTCCAACAGTCAATCCTAGAAGGGCTATCTTTTCTCTACTCATTGGAATTCTCGCCCAATCAAGGCGCTTCCGAATATGTCAATGATTGCTTAAGTAGAGTATTCTCATTAGCTCTTCTTGAATGCAAGTTCGACATCAGACGACGTACTCCGTTAACTATTTCCGGAGATACGAGCGCGATTGCCAGCAAGCTCAGTGGCAGCACTACAATTAGCAAAGCTCCTAGTGCAGTCAGCTGGCTAATCGAACCGCCGAAGCCTATTGCTATCCTTGGTGGTGAATAGTATGACAGGAAACCGGACCACGACGCTCCCCACTTGAAAACACTCAACCCGATCGAATAGTATCCAGTAAAGTAGATTGTGTGGGGTGATACCAAGTGCGGACAACCTGGCAACACTACACAGTCGTTCAGGATCTTGTACGGAACAAACGGTACAAAGAAGATGAATAAGAAAGAGAACAAGAGTATCGCCATCGTTCTTCGCACTAACTTGATGATTCTCATTGGTTCATCAACTCGTACTGCCTTAACACCGTATCATGGTAGTTAATAAGACTGCGAATCAGAACATTAGCATACCCGAAATTTCAGCCAAAAAACCGAGAAGAGTACTAACAATTTCGTAAAACCTCGTTTAGATCTGAGGAGAATTCAGCTCGGCGAGCAGGTATTCCAATTCGAGCCTTGTGAAGGAATTCGTGAAACATGAGCTCAAGTGTTCAATGAGTATTCCATGCGTTTGTTCTAACCTGCCTTTCATAAATGATTCAACTGATTAGTCGAACGATTTAGAAGACTGGGTAAAGACTGAACAGTTTTTCAGGAAGACACATACGTGGACCGGCAGGCGGCTTTCAGTTTTGCACTCAAGTGTAGCAGCACCCTAGTTTTTGATCTAACACTTCCGGGCTGCGAAACAGGCAAGCGATGGCCCTACATTAAACTCCGCAAACACATACGTTGGCCTGAATATTCGAGCGTAAACTGTCTCAGCAATGGCAAAAGCTCACATGGTAGATTTTTATATGATAGTCAATAACTATCATCTGACGTATGTCTAGCGTTGCCAAGCTAGATACCATTATGATACGGGTCGAAGATGGGAAGCGAATCCCCAAGGCCTGCAGACCGTGGCGAAGCCACGGCTAAGGGTGTGATGATGAAAGCCACGCACCCGACGCAGAGCGATTCTTGGGGTTGATGTGGGTCCTGTCTTCGATCATTACTTTTACCTCATGACAACGGATTCGATATCTTTGGTAACATCTTTGTCCAAGACGCATCTGATCCGATAGCTTGCGCTGTTTGCCCACCCAACAACATCAACGATCTCGTGAAGCGTTCCTCTGGATTTGGTTTTCAAGCCGGCAATTCGAAAGGACTTCTCAAGATCTGCGTCAACTTCGAATTCGATGTCCTCCAACCTGCCTCCCCGGGCTCCAAGGAAATCATCAAGGAACTCATGCATTTTGCGCCTTATGGCATAGTCCAGATCTCTTCGTAGTGATTCTTTGTTTTTTCGTGGTGACCTAGCGGCCATTTTTGCGAGCATGACGCTCCTATTCACACGCATGCAGAGCAAAAAGACATCACTGGGCGCATCCAGCAAATTCGCTCTGGCTTCCTTGAGCTTCCTCCCTTGAAGTCTTCGCATATGGACAGAGCCCGAACCAAGTCCTTCACGACACCTCTTAGCCGCTGCCTGCTCACCAACCAAGATGGCTACGTGGTCGCCATTTCCGCTTGCGTCAGCGGCCCCAACTAGTTGCATGAAACTAGACGTGAAACCAGAATGACATGATTTAACATTACACGCAAATCTGAGCATATTCACTGAATCGAATTACTTGATTGCTCACTTCTGAAACCCAAGAGCTTACTCTTCGTCTCTGAATCTCACCACAACAACAATTCAGTCGAAAAACAACTCGCTCTTCCATTTAATTCGCGAAGCTGTCCGTCGCGGCGCGTCATTCAGGCTGCGTTTGTTCTTAACCGCTGCCATACGCACGCGACATTTCTTGCTGCAGTATGTCTGGTGGTCGCCAAAAGGAGCGTCGAACGTCCGCCCGCATGTCAAGCAACGCGATTCCAATGCGTCTCAAGTAGTCTCAACTTTTACCGTTCAAAAGCGTTTAGTCATCGAAGTGTCTGATCCTGACTACTGAGCATTCAATGATATCGGGAGAGTTTCTTTCACTTCACTAATCTTCCTCTCTGAATCTCATCACTGCGATCGTTCCTGCAATCAACACTGCGACAACAATGATTGCTTCAGCCCACCAGTAGGTGATGTACCACGGCGTAACCGTCTGTTGCGGGCGACTCACATTCTGTGCGATGATTGTGATCCCGAACCCAATCTGTCCAGAGGATCCCGACGTCTGTGAAGGATTCGCGCATATGCCGTTCCAATTCGAGGTTGCAAATTCCTTGTAGGTCCCGGGCTTTGTGCCATTGAGGATCGTCACCTGAAGTTTGAAACTACTATAGTTGTCAGCTTCTACGGTCTGGGGCAATCCGGAGTAGGTTGAGATCGTGATGTTGCCAGTGCCGGTGTTGTTGTCGACGAAGGTGAGTCCACCGATCAGGGCTGAGGCGTTGTCTCCGGCGTTGGAGATCGTAACGTTGGAGATTGTGGTCTTGCCTATCTGGGCGTAGATGACAGGATTGGTGATCGTCGGGGTTGCTGAGGATACGCAGGTGTTTGACGTGGTCCCGCCACCGCCATTACTTGATAGGAATGTAATCGTGAAGTTGTCAGGCGACCCCAACTGTGATTGCCAGGAGACGTAATTCTGGCCCGGGATCGAGCTTCCTGGATATGTGAAAGGAGTAGATGCACCATTAAAGGTGACATTGCTCGGCGTCGCGCCACCAGTATAATCGTAGAAAGTATCTAGCCCTGATCCGTTCACCATCCAGTTCGTGACCGAGGACAGAGGCGGGGCCTTGATTTGCGCTGAGAAATTCTCGATGACGCCCTGCTCGTTTGCGAAGCTAACGTAGAGAGGGAAGTTGTGGTTTGGAGCGGTGTTCTGCCAGTAGAGATCATACTGCAGCCAACCCGCCAAAGCCCATGGTTGAGTCTCCGAATTCATTTCATGTGTGGGGCTGGACATCTCTGCGGTGTACATCTCCACAAAAGTCGAGTTGACTAGAGATGCCTGCCACACTCTTGACATCGCAATGTTTGCCAAAGTGTTGTTTAACCCCAACGCTAGCTCTATCGTGAAAACCGACTTGATTGGAAAATAATCTGTATCAATTGCCGTCGAATTGGCATATACAAACAGCCTGTTGTCAGTTGGTATGTTCGAAGCGACTCCGAACCCGAGAATGGAGTAACCAGAAGGCGGAGTGCTCCCGTAGTGAATCGATGATAATGCGAGCTCTGCGCGTTGCAGGTATGTGCTGTTACCTGTTGCTTGATAAGCGATTTTTAGAGCATCACCACCCAATGCAGTCAAGTCAAGATAGTAGATTGGTGCCGAAATTGGATTGGCAGATTCTTTGGGCTGCGCGATCGTGAATTCCCCATCAAACTGTCCCTTCGTCGTATTCTGCACAGTTTCGAGCAAGTTTGCCCCATACTCCAGTCCTGCAAGATATGTCGAATTGCCAGTCATCTGATACAACACGTTCGACGCGTTGACGAACCGAGCTAGAGAAGCAGTATACGTTCCATTGTTTTCAGCTTGGATCATCCTGTAGTAGTAATTCCACACCTGCTCGGCAAGAGGAAATGCGGGAGAACTCTGGGCACCACTCGCCCACGCATAAAGTGCAAGATCATTCGCGACTTCGCCATACATGTAAGTCGTCCCGATGTTGGTGTTGTTCCATGAGTCAATATTCGTGCCGTTCAGGAACGTGCTGTAGACGGGCATGCTCGTCCAGTCGTAGGCAGTGGTGAAGACATACTTCATCTGGTAGCTCACAGACTGACCCGGGTTGATTCCCACTCCATCGTTGAAAGCAAGCTGCAGCCATGCCAGATAATCTCCAGGGCTGGTATACGTGGAATTCTGGAATAACGTGTTGATGATTCCATCCAGATGGAATGGGCTGCTGCCACCAACGAGATTTGTCTGATTGAAGTCAATGAAGATACCATTGGTCCCGACCCAGTCGGGCAACCCATGCACGCCGACTACAAGCCAGTTCTGATTCCATCCTGAAGAAGGAAGATAGTTTACGCTGATGTTCGAAGGACTTTGCTGTGGTCTTTCCCAACCGATGCCAGGGAAGTACATCCAAGCGTAGCCGGTGTTGATCGTATTGAGGCCGTCTAGGGCGTTGTAGATCGTTGGGTTTTCTATTCCTGCAGTAGTCGAAGTATCAGTCAGAGTCGTATTGACCAGAAGATAGGGCCTGTTTGGAACCAGGGTGTACCTTATTGTGAGGTTAGCGTTCTGAAACACCACGGAGTGCTGCATGACGACTTGTCCATTGCTGCCGTTCCACGTGTCGAAATGAACTGTAGCGGCCACGACATCGAACGTGGTGTCGTCGATGAATACAGTCCCGTTGATCGCTTTGAATCCAATTGCAGATACACTGTCTGTCTCGTTCAGCTGTGAGCCTGCGATATTGTAATAGGTCCAGTTGCCCGGCGCGGATGCAAATTTTGGCTGCACTGTTTCCGAGAACGTAGAGTTTGCTCCGTTGGTGTAGAACACGATCATGTCAAACGCAATCTTCGAAGTCGTGTTCGTCGTCGCCCATAAGGTAAAGTTGTTGACTCTGGTCGATGGATAAGCGAGCAGGGACTGCTGCTCCGCTTCTCCCGGAGTCAGCTGAAGTGATGAGGGTGGGGAGTGGTAGTAAGTCGTGTTGAGTGTTCCAGCCCCTGCCCACGGCCCGTAAAAGACCCCTTGTGAATTTCCGCTGAATCCTGAATCGTTGACAATGTTTCCGACGCCGGTGTCGAGCCCGATCTCAGTTCCGTTGATGGAAGCAGTCTGACCCTGAATGTATGCCTGAGACAGCAACGGGTTTTCATTCAAAGAGACCCTGAACTGCTGTGTCGGTTGAGTTGGAGCAAGTGTGGGATTTCCCTTGAAGATGTAGAGGTTGTTTCTCACCGTCATGTTCGTGGAGGATGAATTCACAATTTGCGGCGTAATCTGCTGGCATCGCTTAATCAAGTATCCATTGATATCGTTGTGCTGGATGAAAGAGAGGAGCTCCTGGTCTTGGGTTGCGAAGTTGGGGTAGACATACGCGAGTGAGCCTAGGGCTTTCGCATTGTCGTCAGTCCATGAGTTGTACGGAACCGATGGCGCTTCGTGAAGTGCATTGAGCCCTGATCCACAGGGAGCAGGAGACAGTAGCGTATTGAACATTGACTGAAGTCCGGTATTGTAAAATGCGAATTCATTTGTGTTGATCGCACGAGGGTTGGAGGGTGTAGTCGCCGCCGAAGAAATTTGACTCGATGGAAAGCTATTGTTTGGCACTGGCCCACTCGGGAATCTTGGCTGAGAAGAGTAGATGAGTGATAGGACAAGCAAGACTAGAATCGCGGTTACCAAGAAATACTTGTAGCGCATTATACGAGAAAAAGACGACATCTTTGGCGCTTTCCATGGGCTCCCAGTTAGTTCTGGTTGTTAGAACACCCTTACATCAGCCAAGAAGCAATCAACCTGGATTCAGTTCGCTCGTAAAGTTGGAAGTCAAGTTGAGAAGATAGTATGGACTCAGGTTTGGCGTGGTGTAGCTCACGGCGGGCTCGACGAAGCTTCTCTCCATGTATTCGTTCCAGCTGTAGATCACGACAACGGAGACGCTGCTTCGGTGGGTCAAGACATAGTTCCACTGGCTCTGATAGAGGCTCAGCGTATAGTTCTGATCAAGTACGAGTGCGCCGCTTCTACACCCTGAATCATACAATAGAGAGTCGTCGAATCTGGGAGTTACTGATACGTATCCGCCGGAACCAATAGACGGAGTGAAATTCTCCGGCTTGTTAATCACCGTCACTCCGCTCGATGGATGAGAAATGTTTCCGACGCCCCAAAGCAACCAGTCAACGGGGTTTGGAGTATTGCCGAGCGTCTCAATTGTAAACATGTTAGATGACGGCGGATGTTCGCTCTGCGGATTCGGTGTGTTGAAAATGGTAATCAGTGGCTTTCCGTCGAAATAGAAGTAGTTTGAATTGTACGGCTGCACGAAATTCGAGTAGACATAGTTGTAGAGATTGAGGTATCCATTGTAATCCAGAGAAGAATTGTATCCGTCAATCATTATGGCAGCTTTGAAATTCGTATGCATGTTACTCAGAACTTTGAAGAAGTTCTGGACCGCATAATTGATCTGGCTGTTCCCAGTCGTGTTATCAGTAGACGGGCCCCACCAAGAAACAATGAAGAACGAAAGGCCAGCGCTCTGTGCTTCTTTAACCTGCCATTGGATCACAGAAGAATTCAGGGAATCGTAGCGCCCCAAAACAGGCGTATCATTCGTAATCGTGCAGGCTCCATTGCTCCAGTGGCTGTTTGCAGGTAGACCGTACCAAGCGTAATAGTAAGCTCCCACTGGAATCGTCGGCATCAGAGTAGTTGTAACAGTACTAATAGTAGTGGATGTAACGAATTGGTTTGATGTGACGGTTGTCGATGAAGTGGCTATGCTGGTCTGGGTCGAAGTCTGAATTGATGTAGTGGCTGTCGTAGATGTTATGATTGATGTGCTCGTGCTCTGCTTGGAAACTGCAAGTCCAGCGTAGAAGGCTCCGACATCGACTATCAGAAGAATGACAACAAGAACAACGACAGAACTGGAAACTGCTCGCTTGCTGTGGATCAAGATTTCTAAGGAACCTCTACATATGAGGGCCCATTTGTTGAATCTATTAAAACATAGGCAAGAGCGCCATTTAGGGCAGTGACAGAGAGATGTACGACTAGCACTGCTCCCGCTGGAACTGTACTGTTTGAAACAGAAATATCCGATTCGAAAACTCCGAACGGCGTGTTTCCGCTCCCAGCAGGGAGAACTATTGCGTTCGCTGGAGATGAACCAATGCCAATAGTCTGTTCTGCTTGGTTGACATACGAAAGCGAAGTCTGATACAATCCAGTTGCGTTAGCTATATTCGAGTTCATATAGAACACCACTCTGACGACTCCAGTGATGTTCTGCGCTGATGATAAATGAGGCCCGAAGAACGACAGAGAAATAGATTGCCCGGAGTAGACCTTGCCTGTTCCCATGCCGCTGCTGGAGTTGAAGATGGCACCGTAGGTTGTGATTCCGTTAATTGAAGATACACTTGGATCGTAGTGGAAATACAATCTTTGGGGGTAAGCCACAACAGTCTGAGTAGTGGTATTGTTTACGGTGACGGTAGTTACAGGCCATGGAGTTGTACTGTTTGTTGTGATAGTTGTTACTGGCATTGGAGTGGTTGTGTTCACGACTGCAGAAACCGTTGTAGTTTCTGTGATGGTTTGAGTCGAAGTTGTCAAGAGATATTCGGGAGTAGTCGTGGTCGATATGCTCACATTGGGGAATATGAGGAAACTCGCGTAAAACGAGCTAATGGCGACGATCAAATACCACGAGTATCACAGCAATCGTTCCAAGCCTCAGATTCCATCCACTTCCGCTGTTCGCAAAATCCAGCTTCTATTAGTTCTACTTACCAGAACAGTCTTGCTCCGGCTAATAGTTATCTATTTGTGCATTCTTTCAGCACAATGGCGAATCTTGTGCAGACTTCTCAGCATCTCTCACATCGTTATGAGTTAGAGCTGACTATCCCAAAAGCGTACGATCTTCTCTTAGCATATCGCTTTTTCAAGAGCGTTGTAATCTATAAGATCTATTACCCCAGAATTTGCCTAACAAGTTCAGTGCGTTAGCACATGTCACTTCTTGAAGAGTCGCAATTGCGATATAATAGCTCAGTTGGGTTCGACACCTTGGTTGCACTGGAACTCGAACTCTCCACCAGAGCAACAACGGAAGCTTCCCTGTTCCACGAATATCGAGTGCTTGTTGACAAGGAAGTTGAAGGCTGTTACTCTGCTCAATGTGTAGAGCTGCCCGCGGCTATAAGCCAGGGAGACAATCTCGACGAACTTGCCAAGAATATGGTTGATGCTGTCAAACTTGTTTTGGACGAACTTGGCAGAAAAGAAGATTTTGAATTGCATCTTGAAATGAACCTTGCCTAGATTGTACAAAGCGGGCTCGTAGTCGGGCATCCCTCCAAGGCAGGGAACTTGGTTCTGTAAAACTTCAATCTTCATCTCTGAATTTCATCACCGCTATCGTACCAACTATCAGCACCACAACAACGATGATTGCTTCAGTCCACCAATACCTTCGGATAGATAGCGGCGAATACTTTGGATTTTCCCAAAAGATATGGAAAGGGATCTTTTTGATCCCAGTGAAATCTAGGCTACCGTGTAGGTCACTTGTACCTGCACGGTGTACTGCGTCTGTCCGGGATTGATTGGCGGAGTCGTTGTGCTCACCGCTGCGGTTACGGCGTATGTGTTGAGGTATACGGGAGATGAAGTGCTCAACACTGTTATGCTCTGGATTCCGCTTATCCTCAATCCTGCTGCCGAGGCGGTACTGAGTGCCGTGCTGTTTGCATCGCTTATGGCCTTCTGAATCGCTTGCTGCCTGACCTGAGCCTGCAAGCTGCTGGACATGGTGTATCCTATGCTCTGGACCTGGTTTGCGCCAGAGCCCACGGCCGCGTCAACAACCTTTCCCACGAGGTTCGTTTCGTTGCCTGTCAGAGTCACTTCGATCGAATTTGTCGCCTGGTATCCAGTGAGAGTCGAACTTCCGTTGATGTTGTTGTATCTGTAGATCGGGCTCAAGTTCAGCTGGGTCGTGCGCACGTCGCTACTGTTCACGCCGCTGTTTTCTATTGCAGTGATCACCGCATTCATTGTTATGCTGTTGTTGTTCAAAACCTGAGTTGCGTTGGTTCCCTGGTTTGTGACGCCAAAGTCGGCCACTATCTCGTCCGGCACTACATTGACTGTTCCGATGCCTGACACTACAAGTGTCGAGTTTGCGCTGCTGGAGGTTGATGTCTGGGAGGTTGCACCCGAAGAATATCTCGACATTGCGGAGTATGCAACGACGCTCAGAGAGGCAACCGCCACGAGCGCTACAGCGAAGGCTAACGACATTACCTTATTCGATCTGTTTGTTGAGCTCGTGTCCTGAATTCTAGGCAAGCTACGATTTAGTTCTAAGCTTCAGAACAACTCATTGGCGCACTAGATTGCATCTTTTGATCAAAAATTGTGTGTGGAGAATCGTTCTTGATTTTCGAACGGGCGTTCTTTATACGGTTGAACATCTTTGCGTGAAGTCGTGGGCTAGCTATTTCTCATTGGATCGTTGGGGGAACGAAGCCTGCTCTTCCTTAGCAAGATTTATCAGATCAGGCCAAAGCGCTATTCGACGCGTTGATACCCCAGCCTTTCCTTCCGGGCTACCTTGTCTACTTCCTCTTCATCTTCCTCC
>JAKAPU010000286.1 GCA_021806865.1 archaeon | reverse complement strand
CTCCGATAGACGATTATCAAGTATGAGAATTGCGATAATGCATGACATTGCTGTCACACGAATTGGCATCTAGTCGTTGATCGCGAGCAAGATATCTAGACGCCAAGGTAGTTAGACTTGCAAGCCGAGCCTTACAAATCAACTACCCAAAGCCTGCTGTTCGGAACTCTCAGCTTCTGCAACATCCGAATGTGCAATTTTGGATTCTTTGAAGAGATATTGTCTCGCTGCAACCGTCATTACTTCAATTACGTCCCTCAGAGGCATTTTCTGACTGTCTGAGATCTCCTTAGCCTGAGTGGAATCTGGCTTTATCCTTCCTTCAGCTACTTTCACACGAACATTGCCATGAAAGTTCTCAATCGTTACAGGAACTGAGATCTCTTTTCGAGGAACAATTAGACGAGTGTACTCTGCAACCTTCACGCCTAGCGTGCCTGTCTCTTCAACAAGAATTTGGGCAAACTTGTCTATGGAATCCGTTGGACAAACTACTCGTACTGTTTGTCCTATCCTTCCCTTCTTTCCAGTATACCCAACGACGCATACATCATACGCTCCTTCATTGGTTATCCTGTCGATAGCTCTTGCAAGTATTTCCCCGGTTGTATCGTCCACGTTGGTCTCGACAACCGCTATGATGTCTCTTTCAAATTTCATCCTTGCTCGCCTTCGAAGTATAGAAAGCGCCAGTATTATTTATCCAAGAATGACATTTCTCAGCTTTGATAATGTGCATCGATCGTCCGACATAGAGATTCGGAAAGTGGAGTGGCAAATGCACGAATGCTTTGTTCGAACTTTTTGGAAGATACGGATAGGAAGAAGGTCAGAGATCAAGTCGTCCTTAGGTCGTTCTTATTGAATCGCTGCCGACCTTCCAGCATATTCTTCACGATCATCTCTCTCATTAATGAGAATCGTCTTCGACACTTAAATTGCCGAGCGAGCAGATACAAATTCACCTGAAACCCGGGTTTGCTAGAAATTTGAGATTTGAACTACTTGCCAAAGCATACGAACGCATGTCCGTCACATCCTCCAGAATCGAGCTTACTTCCGTACTCGTCGAGCTTCTCAAGAAAACCCCGCTTTCACTAATTGCGCAAGTATGCTATCTGACGCAGGGAAAACTCTACCCCGACTTTGAAGGAATAGAGCTTGGAGTTGCAGAAAAAACAGCCGCAAAGGCCGTGGGAGAGGCCTACAACGTTAGCGCATCGATCATCGCTCCCTTGCTGCGCAAGACAGGCGATGTGGGAGACGTTGCCTCAATACTCTGCAAAGAGAAGCTTCCATCAGTTTCGAGTAAGCTTACTGTTGAGAAAGTGTACTCGACGCTGGACGAGATCGCGAGGATTACTGGATCGGGCTCGATTCAGTTTAGAATAAACAAAATTGTCCAACTTCTGAGGCTTGCCACAGAAACCGAAGCAAAATTCTTGATCCGCTTGGTGACTGGCAAGCTAAGATTAGGCGTTGCTGACTATACCGTCCTTGATGCACTTGCGATTGCATTTACAGGTGAAAAACAAAATCGAGCCAAATTGGAAAGAGCCTACAATCTGAGCAGCGATCTTGGTTATGTTGCCAAATTGCTCGGCACCGAAGGTATCAAAGCAATCGATAGAGTGAAAGTGACACCGGGAAAACCAGTTCGCCCGATGCTTGCTGAACGCATGCCGACAATAGAAGGTATCATCGAGAAAATGAATTTCGATGCCGCAGCCGAGTACAAGCTTGACGGTGAACGCATGCAGGCTCACAAGACCTCCGATGGAGGTATTACACTGTTTTCCAGACGGCTGGAGAACATAACCTCTCATTTTCCCGATGTAGTAGAATCGCTTCATACTCTGCCTGCAAAGACGTTCATCGTAGAAGGCGAAGTCGTGGCGATAGGAAGCGACGGAAAGTACTTGCCGTTTCAGGAGTTGATGCATCGCCGGAGAAAATACCGCAAGGAGGAGGCGATGGAGAAATATCCGGTAAACGTGAATCTCTTTGATGTTCTGTTGATTGAGGACAAAGTGGTTCTCGATGAACCATACGAGGAGAGAAGGAAAATTCTTGAAAAGTTGTACCAATCAAAGTCGATCGACAAAAAAAGAATCCAGCTTGTTGTGGCAGGCCGGGTAAAGACAGCAGAAGAAATCGAGTCGCTGATGAAGGAATCACTTGTAGCCCGCTGCGAGGGGCTGGTCGTAAAGGATCTGCACAGCTCCTACCGCGCCGGGGCGCGCGAATTTGCTTGGATCAAATTCAAACCCGAGTATCGCGCGGGGGTTAGGGACACTCTGGACCTAGTTATCGTAGGTGCAAACTATGGAATGGGCCGGAGAGCTGGGACTTTCGGGGCGTTCTTGTTGGCTGCCTACGATCAGAAAGCGGACATGTTCAGAACAACAACGAAGGTGGGAACTGGTTTCACCGATAGCGATCTTGAAAATCTGACAAAGCTCCTTTCCGCTCACGAAATAAAACAGCCCAATCCGAGAGTTGATGCCAAAGTAAGCGCGCAGGTCTGGTTTGAACCGGCAGTTGTAATAGAAGTGCTACCTGCGGAGATAACTCTGAGCCCAATTTACACAGCGGGGCTCAACATGGTACGAAAGGAAAGTGGGTTCGCGTTGAGATTCCCCAAGTTCACCGGACGTATACGCGATGACAAAGCACCCGAGGACGCAACCACGGTCAAGGAGAGATC
>JAKAPU010000063.1 GCA_021806865.1 archaeon | reverse complement strand
GGTTCCGAAATCATATCCAGAGGATCCCGAGTAGAAAGGATTTCCCTGTGCCGTGGCATAGCACGGTGAGATGCAGATACCGAGTTGGAAGCGTTGCAATAGTCCAAGGAGTTGAATCGCTCGCTACTCTCTAAGTTGAGGAAAGTCGAAAAGAAGACTACATTACGAGCAGAGTGGACCAGCAAAGGCGTGACCGAGAGGTACTTTGATTACGTTTTAAAGAAGACCATTGAAGAATAGAATAGAAATCATAAGATATCTCGATCTGTTCTTGCGAATGTTCTACACGCCTAATGACTCATTCACGAGTTAACAGCAAGATTCGCCAGTCACGGGTGGATGCAACCCATAAATGCGATCTTCTCTCATACTATACCAAGAACCTGCAGCTCTTCTGAATATGGAGTTCTTGGGCGTGTCGGAATGTGGATGACCCACCGGAATCAGAACCTAGAAGAGACCAAATCATTGCTTTCATACGCAATCATCCAGGTACGCACTTACGCGAGATCAAGAGAGAGATAGATCTGGCCATGGGAGTGCTCCAATATCATTTGTACAAGCTGGAAAAGGACAGAGTAATAGTCTCTAGGCGCAGAGGTCTCTACAAGCGTTACTACACCAATTTGGTGTTCGGGGAGACAGATCTTGACGTCCTCGACGTATTGTCACAAAGCTCAGAGAGGGACATACTTCTGTACATCACTTTAAACCCTGGAGTAAACCAGCGAGATCTATCAACCTACTCTAAACTTTCAGTCAGTACAGTCTTATGGCATGTGAAGCGCCTAATTAGTTCCGGTCTGGTCGAAGCACATCAATACCTCGGGAACATAACTTATTCAATAAAGGTGGATAAGGAGACCATATTCCTGCTTTTGAAGAGCTACCATCCCACATTATGGGAGAGGTGGGCAGATACTATTGCTGACGTAGTTGTAAACGTCGAGGAAAAGGAGAGCTCAACACAAGATAATTAATGGAGAGAGGAAATAAGAGTTGAACGTGGTGAAAATTAGTTGATTGCTGGGCACATCGCTGTTCAGCTTGTTTTGCGAGTTGGAGTCATCGCCACTTTGGAATTGGCTGCAGGCATCTTCTCATTACTACTCTTTGCACTGTCTATGTACAGCTGGAGCCGGCGTAGGCACTATTCACTCCTTCTTTTTTCTGCTGCCTTTCTTGCATTCTTCCTCAAAACATTGGTTGACGAAGTCCTACCATTGGCTAGTTACGTGGCAGAATTTATCGGAGCTGGCTTGAATTTCATCATACTTGCCCTGTTTTTCCTCGCTCTAGTCATAGGCTCGGGGCGTAAGAAACTACGGGTTCCAGAGAAGCCCGCTGATCACTGAATATCGACCAAATAAATCGCTCACAGCAAGAAATTACCTCACTGCGAGTTAGAGGAATTTGTATGTTAAGCTCCAGCCAAGAAATCCGCTTGAACCTTTTTTCGTAGTTAATGAGCGTTGTAGTACAGTTGTAAAATGTTGATTACGTAAGTACTAACATTTCAGGAGTGTACTACAAGTCCTAAATTCACCCCGTATGCTACCAAGTATTGAAAGGAAAATGCAATCAATCGCATTGGCATCAACAGACATTTTGAGTGAAGAAATAAAGTGGAGCTGGGCTTGCAGAAATATTTGGAAAAATGACTTCAAGCTTGCAACAGGTTCTAACAACGAGATCCCGTCATCTGGAGACCTCGCTCTACTGAAAGTGGAAAGTATTGGCTACCACGATACAATCGTTTCCTCTGGGAACTCGAAAATCAGAATTTATCCCGGTGATTTAATCGTCGGAGTTTTTGGAAACCGTTACGCGACCGACGCCTACGAGGGCCTGATAACCGGAACAAACAACCTGAGCCTTCTGACCGCTGGAGGCATGGTGGGAACTGTCGTATCAAAACACAAGGACATCGAGAAGCCCACTTCCCTCAGTTTCATTGGATACATCATGGATGGCATTGGTCAAAGAATCAATACGAAAAAATTGAAGTTCAGAACCGAGGTTCCAATTGACAGACCTGAGAAATTAATCGTAGTAGTCGGCACAGGAATGAACACTGGAAAGACGACCGTATCCAGAAAGCTTGTCAGGTCACTATCCGAACAAGGTTTCAAGGTTGCTGCATGCAAGCTTACCGGGAGCGTCTCTAATCGCGACCAAGATGAGCTTAGGTCAGCCGGTGCAAAATTCGTTGCTGATTTCAGCGATTACGGATTCCCATCTACATACTTGTCTTCGAAAAACGAGCTCATCGATCTATTCAACACCATGATGTCAGATGTACAGAAGTCAGAGCCAGACATAGTTGTCATGGAAATCGCTGATGGAGTCATTCAAAGAGAAACAACAATGATACTTGAAGATCCATCTTTCAGAAGGATGGTAAACAAAATCGTGCTTGCTGCGGAAAGCTCACTCTCTGGTCTTCATGCCGTCAACCTGATCAAAGCGTTAGGATATTCAGTCGCATGTGTTTCTGGTAAAATGACTTCTTCTCCGCTGTATGTAAAAGAATTCCAAAGTATCAGCGCAGTGCCAGTGATTTCGTCAGCTGACCAAAGTAGATCCCTCGCGCGGGTAGTAGACGGATTGTTCAGCAACAGATTTCCTATTGAGAACAACCTAGAAACGAATGAAGCGAGTCCTGAGAGAGGTTCAGAGTCTTCGAGCTCTGTAGAAATCGTGAGTTAGTCAGAGACTCACTGCGTTCTATTCTCTTCGCTCATCCAGTGCATTCGGAAATTGATCATGTAAAATGACTGCGAGAACTACTCAAGCGCAAAAGCAAAGTAAGTCTGCTTTCAGACTTGCTTTCTCACGAATCGTGAAATTTAGGCGCAATCTGGTTGCCGCTCTTGTTTGGTCTATGATCTTCGCCATTGTTCCAATGCAAGTCCCTATACTCACCGGAGCACTTGTCAATGGAATTCTTGGAAACAGTGCGTCGATTTACGGGCTGTTGACATTGCACAATCAAGGGCAAATAATTGATTTTGCAATCATTGGACTTCTTGCAACCGCATTATTGTACGGAGTAACAGCGTACTACAGTACTACTTCGACAGCAAGGCTCAGTAGGCGTTTCTTATCCGACCTCAGAAAGGATCTGATAGGAAAACTAGACTTCATTTCAGTAGACGTTCATTCGAGGTTTGGCTCTGGAGAACTACTCAACAGAGTCATTGTGGATACTCAATCGACCAAACGCTTCGTTGAAAACATCTTCGTAAAGATGACGACCAACGTTTTGGAAGTTCTTTATCCTGTCACATTGCTCTTCTTAATCAATCCTTTCATTGCACTAATAGCTTCATCAATGCTTCCTCTACAATGGTTGATCACCAGAGAGTTTCAAACAAAACTTCGAAAAGCAACTAAGAGAGTGAGAACAGATCAAGGCAGGCTGACCGCGATAGCGAAGGAAAACTTGGACGCGATCGAAACAATTCAGTCCTCCTCTGCCGAAGTTCGATCTATTGCTCAGTTCTCTATTCAGTCAGATAAGCTTCTCTCAGACCAATTGGAAGCTCAGAGGTACGTTGGACTTATCAACGCACTAATTTGGGGCCTTACGAGCCTTGGTCTAATGATGACCTGGTGGTTTGGGAGTCTTGAAGTGGTCTCTGGGCAGATCAGCATGGGTACGCTTGTCACTCTCACTGGATTTGTCGTTCTACTCTATGCTCCATTTCGCAAATTCACCGAAATGGCAAACATTTACCAAAAGGGGCTTGTTGCATTCGAACGCATTCAAGATGTAATTGATATTCGCTCATCCATTCAGGAAATCCCGAACGCGCCGGAGCTCGTTATAGGCCATGGAGAGATGCAATTTCAAAACGTCTCGTTCTCTTATGAAGGACAGATGGAGCAAGCACTCACAGCTGTAAACCTGACAATCAAACCAAATCAGCTGACAGCTCTAGTTGGCAGAAATGGCTCCGGGAAGAGCACCATGCTGAAATTGATGCTTAGGTTGTACGATCCGACTCATGGGAAGATTCTTGTTGACGGCCAAGACATACGCGAAGTCACTTTGCGATCTTTGAGATCAAAGATAGCTGTGGTACCTCAAGCTCCCTTGATTTTCAATGATACAGTGTCGGAAAACGTTCGCTTGGGAAATCCTGATGTTTCAGACAAAGAAATTGAGGAAGCGTGCTTACTTGCTAACGCGACAGAGTTCATCACGAAACTCGAGAAAGGATTTGACACAGTTCTCGGACAAGGATATGGAGTGATTTTATCAGGTGGGCAGGCTCAGAGACTGGCGATCGCTAGAGCCTTGCTGAGGAAGCCAAAGATACTTTTGCTGGACGAACCTTCATCTGCTCTTGATCCTGAATCTGAAATTGCAATATCAAACACATTGGTTCGTCTGAAGAGTCATGTAACGACAGTAGTTGTAAGTCATCGGGCAAGGACTGCTGAAATCGCAGACAGTGTTGTCCTTATGGATTATGGCAGAATAGCAGAAGAGATTGAAAGAACTGAGTATTCTGGAGAAACAGAGATAAGAAGACCAAGCTCGCGACTGCTAGGTCATTTCATTTCTACTTGAAGCAACAATGCTAAGAAGGGTCTGATTCAATCTTGCATACGAATAGAAGCGATTCAGATGCATGACTATTCAGGTCAATGAGGTCTGCTAGTTATGAATGAAAAATCTGTTTTGGATAACATACAACTTGAGGATGAGAACATATCCAAAGCTGAATCGATCTCTGTGAATCTGAAGATCATTGGTTTTTCAGAACAGCAACGGCCGCTCAATGTCGTCTTCATCGGACAGAATAAATCGGAACTTAGGATTTTCATCATGGCTGGCCAGCACGGCGACGAAGCAGATGGGCGAAAGGCTGTACTTAGATTGGCTACTCAATCGAACCAATCATATTCGGAGACACTTTCATCAGCACAGCTAGCTATACTACTCGATGCAAATCCTGATGGGTCAAATCAAGCGACGAGAGAAAACTCGTTGCAGATCGATCTGAATAGAGATCACCAGAGACTGGATGCAAAGGAGACTCGTGCTATCCATGATTTCGTTAGATTGTGGAGACCTCATTTGATCGTGGACGTTCACAATTACCCACCAAGAAGGAAACTTCTGCTAGCAGAAAATCGCATAATCGATTATGATGTGTTCTTGGATACTCCTACAAATCCAGTGGTCAACTTGTTTCCAAATCAAGAGGTAGTGACCGAAAATCTTGTTAGAACTGTCAAATCCGAGCTAAATTCGTTTGGATTCAGCTGCGAGAGATACTTGCTACTCAAAGGCTCAGGTAGAGCGCGAGGAAGCACGCTCGATTTAGTCGATGCCAGAAATTCTCTTGCAGTTCGTTACGAAACACTAACAATTCTTGTTGAAGGGCGCGATTCCACAAAGAATGACAATAGAATTACGAGAGAGAAACTGGTCTCGGCGCAGTATCAAGCGTTACGTTCAATCATCAGGTGGGCCAGCAGTCATCAAATACTTCTGACTTCCAAAACAATCGTAGACAAAGGAAAGCTTGTTCCGATCCGTTACAAATATTATCCTTCGAACAGAACATTCGAGATGAAGTACAAGAATGCCTTGACTGGAGAAAGAGAAACTGTTCCTCTTCAAGTTTATTTGAAGGATGTCAAGATTTCGAAGCTTGTCGAGCTTCCTCGTGCTTACGCAATTCCTCGAGATGAATTGAAAGCACTGAAGATTTTGGATAGACATGCGTTTCGTTCAGAAATTTCGAAACCATACTGTGTCGAAGAAGTGGAATCCTATTCAATAGACCGCACCACAAACAAGACTCCTGAAAGTCAAATAATGAATAGGAAGGACGACAATTTCGTCGTGAAGAAAGAGAAAAGGACGCTAGAAGGATACAGGATTTTTCGAACGGATCAGCTTGGTGGACCAGCTCTTGCTCTCTTCTTGGAACCGAGATCGCAGTACGGTCTAGTAGGTCATGGAGATCTCAGCATGTCATTGTCTCACCAAAAGACAGTCTATCCTATTTTGAGGATCCCCTGATACATACAGAACGTCTTTGAGACTCCCAAAGCATTTAGTGTAAAGCCCCTTTCGGAAGTCTCGACGGGACAATAGCATGCGATTCCAAATTGTCGAGGATTTTGCTGATTTTTGCACATCGATTGAACTTTCACATCCAGTTCGAGTCGCAATCGACAGTATAGATACCGCGGGCAAGACTTCCCTAGCTGATGAATTAACTGAACCAATTAGAAAGAGAGGTAGAGTGGTTATACTCTGGACCATTGACAGTTTTCACAATCCACGTGACAAGAGATACCAGCGCGGAAGAGATTAAGCCGAGGGTTACTATCTAGATTCATTCAACAATGAAATGCTGATCTTTTCACTGCTCAACCCGCTCGGGCCCGAAGGCAACCTCGAGTACCGCACTGCAATATTTGATTTCAAACTGACAAAACTGTTGATGTACGAGTTTTGAAGGCAAGGAATGATGCAATACTTCTCTTTGATGGCGCGTTCCTTCTTCGCCCAGAACTATACCCTTTCTGGAATCTTGATATCTTTCTGAACATCGACTTTTTCGTCGCCTTTAAGCGTTCTTGCCTACGAGATCCTGAATTCGTTGCAAAGCCGGTAGAAGTATTGACGCGCATTTGTAGTCGCTACATGGAAGGCAATCAACTCTATGCGGATAGTGTGAAACCAAAGGATCTGGCGGATGTTGTGGTCGATAACAACGATCTGAAGAACCTGAAACTACAGATCAAGAACAGGATATAGACGATTCAAGTCCTGT
This sequence comes from archaeon, assembly GCA_021806865.1. The sequence continues at coordinate 6,161 of JAKAPU010000063.1, read as the reverse complement.
AGCGAAATTACTGAGGCAGAATTGCAAGCATAACCGACGAGGCTTGATTCTTGGATCTGAACAAAACTTACTACTAGGTGCCTGTCATAGGTAGAATCGACGTTTGGTCATCGTGGGAAGCATACTTCGTCATTCTTCTCGTGGTCTATGAAAAGGTGTTCATCTGGTTGTTCTGGGTGGCCATAAAGAGGCCTGATTCACACGACAACAAGCAAGACGCGTGATATTACCATGAATCCTGGGACTCCCTTCTACCATCAGTACCGTGACAATTTCTAATTGGACATTGCAGGCCGTTAAGGTTCCAGATAGCGAGTTTACACTCCTGACCCAATACTCCCAACAGTATTTGACACAATCAAACTCTACATTCGTTCCTAACTCCAGCTTCTCGATTGATTGGAAGGTAACAGACTTTACGCTGGTGTGAGCTTACTACCGTGATAAGTTACGTCCGATTCGAACTGAATGCACTCATTGCCCTATTCGCGTAATCCCATAGACCGACTTCCAACCCTCGCTGAGTGGTTCGCGTAGATAGGGCTCCATCTCCTTTTCGGATCGCAGGGTGACTTTCTCAACTGGAGGAACAATTCCGGAAGGAAATGCCTCCAAGACCTCGTCGTGAACGAGTGTAAGGTACTTCAATATCGCAGCAACTGCTCTCTTTCCTTTTCTTGCCGAAGCCTTCGTAGCATCTCCTACGACGCCCTCAGGCGTCTCGCGCAATTCTATTGGGTAGTGCCCCTCACCCTCGGACCACCTGTGCGGCCTCCTCAAAGCATCGACCGACTTGTCAAAGTGAATCTCCGGTAGAAAGCTCTTCATCGTCGTGCGCTCCGCCAGCTTCATGTCCACCATCTCGGGGAATAGGAGGAGCCCAGCGGACGTCTCTGCTTCGTCGGCGTGAACAAAGTGCGTCTCTACCGAATCTGGTCTCCCCGTTGGAAGGAAGAATTCTCTCACCGCGCGGTGCCAGTCGAGCACCTGGAATATCCCAGGGAGCTGGTACCTCTTCATGAACTCTTGCAGTGCGGATTCTATGACCCAAAGCTGCCCGTGGTTGTTGATTATAATCTGTTTTCGAAACCCATCGTTCCAGAGACCCAACATGACAGCGATCACCATCTCTCTGACCGTGCTCTCAGGCACGATCACCGTTCCAGGAAGACCGACGTGATGATAGGGATGAGCGCCATAATTTAGTGGGTTGTGAACAAGACTTGCAGGAACGCCGTGCTTTACGGTGTAGCGGCGCACTCCCTCCAAAATCTGCGTAACCAGAAAGCTGTCAAAACCCGAGATGGTGTGCCTGCCGTGGTTCTCAGTGCATCCCACTGGTATGAAGACGATGTCGTCCTTCCTCCTGTTTTCAACTACCTTTTGCCTAATCGTGTTCTGGATGTATGTTCCGGGCTTGCCAAGTTCAGAGGGGGACGGAATGCCATAATCCGCGAGAATGCTGTCAATTCTATCTTCAGACGCATCCCAGATTTCCTTCTTCAGCCTTCCGACGGTTGTGTCTTCAAACACGATTCCAGGGTTGTCTGTGGTGATCCACATACCCATGTCGAATACTCGATCGGTTGCAGCTAATCGTCCTTAATGAGACTTTCATAATATTGTTGATCGATAATCAATGCGGTGCTTTTGAAGAGCTCGCCTCACTCCTGCAGCCCCACATCGTGGGAAGCAGGGCACTCCCGAATCTCTCAAAATCAATCGCGAATCACACATGTCCCAAGGCGCCTTTGGGCAAGCTTTCACCAAATCAGATCATCAGCATTGATAATCGTGTTCGGACTTCAAAAGGCACTGTCCCGCACAACATATCTCGAGTTGAGGAGATTTTGTCTGAGCAGGCTGCACCAAAGTCGGGCGCAAAACGAGGAATAGTAATCTTCGATACAAGATATGGTAACACCGAAAAAATAGCAAGAGCTCTCGAAGCGGGATTGAAGCAGGCAGGCCTTCAGACAGTCTGCACCAACCAAAAGGAGGTGAATCCAGAATCTCTCAAAGATTACGACTTGATTGCGGTGGGCGCACCAACCGAGAGAATCACTGCTTCACAATCAATCAAGGAATTCCTTGAAAAGCTGAAGAACGTAGATTTGAGAAACAAGTGTGGCTTTGCGTTCGATACAAGATTTTCCTTCCCACTTTCCGGTAGCGCAGCAAGATACATCGAGAAGGAGTTGAAGCGCTCTGGGCTGGAGATTCTGGTTCCGCGCACATCAGCCATAGTCGAAAGCGCCAAGGAGGCGCAAAGCGGGGTGAAGCTCAAAGAGGGTGAGGAGAAGAAGTTTGAGCAGATCGGAAGGCAGGTTGCAACCGCATTTGCAGCCAGAGGTAAAGTGATCACCGTATAACCTTTGGAGGTGAGAACAAGTGACAAGCACTGGTCAGAAATATGAGGGTCCGATGGGGCCCGTTATCGCCTCGATATTCGCCGTGATTGGTTGGCTTGTATTCATACTTGTGTACGCGCTGTACTGGTCGAAGGCGTTTGACCTGTTTCAAAACATAATCGTGACGATAGTCTCGCTAGCTATCATGAGTCTGTTGATAGGGGCAATGTGGTTGATCTGGTACCATCCGACAGGAGAGTTACGAAGACAGTACAAGGAAATGCCTGCACAGTAGACATTACCTAGTCGAGGAATGAATATCGCTCTCTCTCAAATACTCAGCAGCGATCAGGAGCAATACCAAGTGTGTGAGTGACAATCGACTAATTTCCTGTGGCACGACCTGGTATTACTAATTGGTAATACTTAAAGGTGGTATTCAGAATTCTTGCAGGTGAAAAAGATTTGTCCGTGACTGTCTCTGCAAAGATCCCCAAACGCCTTCGGGAGAAACTGCGGGAGAAACATGTAGACGTAAGCAGTGTTATTCGAAGCGCATTAGAAAAGGAACTCGATAGGCGCGAAGAAGAAGAGTTGAAAATTAGGCTTGACGCTATAAGTCGATCACTTTCAGGCAAGATAACACCAAAAGATGTTGCGAGAGCCGTCAGAACTTCCCGAGACGAAAGATAATTCCCTACAGAGGACGAATGTGGTAAATTGAAGGGATTATATGATTCAAGTGCGCTTGTGAACCTAGCAATCAACAAAGGTTCTAGGGCCACGGATGTTATCGCTGAAGGATCTGGAATAATCCTGACTTATTTTGAGATAGGTAACTCGATTTGGAAACTGCGTCACTTGCTGAAGAAGCTGACCGACGATGAGGCCAAGTCGTTGCTAGGTGTCTCACTGAAGCTTTTCAATAGGCTAGAAATATTGGACCTTACTGAAAATGATGCAATAGAAATTGCAGAATTGGCTAACGCGCACAGAGTAACTTTCTACGATTCATCTTATTTGTATGCTGCGAAGAAGAATAGGCTCACTCTCGTCACAGATGATGAGCGCCTCGCCAAAGCTTCGCGTCATGAGAAACTGAAGATTCTTCCTTCAGCATCAGTTCTGTGAATGCTCCTAGCAAAAGCTAGGAATATCGATGCGATGAGACAGGATTCAGTCTAACAACCACGTTGATGAGATTACAAAACCTTGGAAAATCAATTGGATGGTTTCATTTCGATCTGTTCGATAGAGCAGACACAGAGGGAAAGAACAAAAACTGAACCAGCACAAACAAATACCTTCATGAATACGATCAGAACACTGTTAAATCAACTCACTTCTGCATTCGCTCTGTGAGATGCTCCGAGTGTTTTTTGATCTTTCGTATAGCCATACTCTGATCTATTTTCATAAACCTCCCGTCTTCGTACACTACCTCGCCCCCGACTATTGTGGCGTACGTTTTCTGAGTACTACCGTAGAGCAAGCCCTGCAGAGGATCAAAATTCGAGAACCACTCAACTGCGTCGAGATCAAACAATGCAATGTCTGCCACGTTTTCGTTGGCAATGGAGCCATAATTCTCCAGCCCTAGTGCTTTTCCTGCATTCGCAGTGACCATGTCAAGCGCTTGCTCCGCCTTCAGTACTGCCGGATCCTTCGCTATGTCTTTTGCCGCAAACAAAAGTAGAGTTGCTGCCCTAAGTACATCTAGATGATTTGACGAATTTGCAGTATCCGTGCCCAGACAGATATTGATGTCAGACTCCATCATTTTTGACAGCTTGCCATACTTCCAAAGGCCCTTGCCTTTTTTCATCTCTGCTGCCGGGGACAACACTACGCTTGCCCCACTCTTTCTAACGAGATCCACCTCCCTCTTGCTTACATCGGTCAGGTGTGAGAGGAGCGTGCGGCCAGATAGAAATCCTATCTTCTCCAGGTTTTCGACCGGCCTTAACCCGATCCGCTTGATCGACCTCAATACATCCTCATGGCCCGATGATTCATGCGAAGTTATCGACACACTGTATTCATCAGCTAGCTTCTTGATCTCAAGATACAACTCGTTAGAGCACTGGTTCAGTCCTATGACTGATGCTATCGCCCTCACTTTTGACCTCCGATCAGAGTATCCCTTTAGAAGGTTCTTTGTCTTCCTAACGCACTCATCTATTGAAGATGGTAGGTACGAGCCGATATCGCTGACCCAGTGCGCTACAAACGCCCTGATCCCTGTTTCGCTTGCTGCTTTAGCCGCAAGCTCTGGGTTTCTATTCGCAGAGTCCGCGTAGCAGGTCGTGCCCGATTTGAGCATGAGCATGTGCGAAAGAACAGCGCTCCAGTACCTGTCATCGCTCGTCTGCGACTCGTAGTACGGGAGTATCCAGCGCTCAAACCATGGTATGTGAGAGATGGTGTCTGGAACGGTGTTCATTCCAAGAGTCTCATCTGTGTGCACGTGCACATTGACCAGGCCAGGAATTGCAAGCTTTCCTCTGCCGTCTATAACTCGATCTGCTTTGTATCCACCAGAAGGCCTTTCGGAAACCTCGACTATCTTTCCATCCTCAACCACGATTGTGGCCCTTTCGAGAATCTTACCATGCACGCCGCCAGTAATTACTCTCGCATCGCGTATGATGAGGTCAGCCAAATCGAAGCAACGCAATTTGCAGCGAGGTTGCAATGCTTAAATCAATTGTCTGATCGCGTTTGATCCCGTATCTTGAGTTTCGGTGGTTCTGGAAGATCTTCCTTCGGGAACAAGGGATTCTCGGGCGGTAAGAAGGAAAAAAGAAAGAAGCAAGAGTTTCACAGGCACAAGGTAAAGTATTCCGAAGAAGAACACGTCGATTTCCAACGCCTCAGGGAAAGGACAGTTGTGGCGCTGGGAAAGCTTGGGAGCCAGGTATTCTCACTCGAACCCGGCGGGTACACCTTTGAAAACTGGATGACAAGCTTCAATACGCTTCTTGACGATTTTGAACAACGCATAGGATCTGAAAATCTTCCAAAGAGCTACGTAGAAAACAGGCAGCGCCTCACCTCATCGCTTTTGGAGCCCGTTGATACCGCCGACCTGGACAAGGAGACCGACGAGATAAGCAAACAGATGTCGGAGCTAGAAGCTAGTCTCTCAAAAATTATTGAGGAGTCCACCACCGAACGCACCAAGGCACACGAAAGGGCTCTCTCCAAGCTCGGTGAGATGAAAGAGGAACAATCAAGAGTCGCATTGGAGCTAGATCAAGCCAAGACCGAGTTAGAGCAAAAGAAGGGAGAAAAGCAATCCGCTCTGAGCAGACTGTTCAAGCGCTCAGAGCCAACGGTCGATTCACTTCAGAAGAATGTGAGTGCTCTTCAGTCGAGAAAGGAAGAACTGGAAACAGAGATCCGAAAGTTCCAAGACGAAATTGATGCTTCAGCCTCGTTTCGCGAATCTGGCAAGCTGGCTGAGACAAGAGCGAAAATCGAGGAATTGAGATCGGAGCTAGGGGAAATTGAGGCAAAGAAGCTCCAAAGGACCCAGCTCTCAGAGAAGAGAGTGCAGGTCACGCAAGAGCTCTCTGGTATCATATCCTCGATTAATCTGGTCGAAAATGCCGGTGAAACCTAGCCCGCGACCTCTTTTCGCTTTTTTTCGGAGCAAATTGCTTGTCTTCAAATGGCAAAAAAGCTCGTTCATAGCTTTGTAGCCCGCTTTTTTCCGGCACACTGTTTCTAAGGAATCCAGCTTCCGATCTCGGTTCAAACGGTTCCTGTAATGACACAGCTATAATCCCATTGAGATATGTATGAGAT
>JAKAPU010000062.1 GCA_021806865.1 archaeon | reverse complement strand
CGCTATGCTCATTTCGGGATCTAACACGACATACTCTGGAATAATACAGCAGGCAAGCTCTTCTGGATACTCGGGAGGGTTCAACCTCACGAACACACTACTCGCAGCCATACCCTGGGGATTCCTCGCCTTCACTGGATTCAACTATGGGTCGTATCTTGCGGGTGAGACAAAGAATGTGAAAAGCTCGATGACAAAGGCTCTTTTCCTTTCAGTAATAGTCACAACAATCTTCTTGGTTTTGATGAGCGTCCTTGCATACAACGACTTCGGAACGACGTTTCTCAACGCAGCAAGCTACGTGCAAGCAACAAACCCATCAGCCTTACCGACTATGCCCACAGCCACTTTGCTGATTTCTCTCACAAACTCTGTCGCTGCTGGAATAATTGGATTCGGCCTGTTTCTGGGATTTGTCGTAGTGAGCATATCATACATCGCTACAATAGCAAGGATGTTTTTTGCGGCATCGTTTGACAGGCTGATTCCTTCAAAGTTTGCTAATGTCAGCGATCGATTCCACTCACCCTACCTTTCTGTCATCTTCATTGGAGTGGTCTGGGTTCTATTCACAGCTGTACTCTGGTTCGGCGGGTTTGTCGCGTCGCTTCTGAACACTTCTCTTGTTGCCCCAATTGGATACATTCTACCTCTCATCGCCGCGCTGCTGTTTTACTCTAGGAAACGTGAGTTATTCGTTAGGTCCGTTCAGAGCGTCGCAAGACCTGCTACACTGATTATTGCCTCTATTGTTGGGATCGGCGCGTTCGCGCTATACATCTTTGCGGAGACTTTTCCTATCATCAGCGGAATGTTTCTAGGAGCCAGCCTTGCACTTGCATACGAGGTTGTGGGCGCCGTACTCGTAATCGGGATAGCACTCTACGCGATAGCTAAATTCAGGATGCGAAGCCTCGGACTGGAACTCTCCGCAATCTATGAAGAGCTTCCACCAGAATAGGTGAAACCAATACGATTCGTGATCAGAAATATAGTCTCGGTTACTGACACGGCTTTCTTTATACGCACGAACTAGGCTAGAACTATCTCTTTCGAGCATAGTTCGGAGATGCGCTACGTTGAGTGATACCAGTGCGATTTCAGTCAGCAACCTATCCCACACTTACAATGGGAAGGATTACGTCGTCAACGATGTCTCTTTCGATGTGAAGGAAGGCGAGGTATTCGGATTACTTGGTAGGAACGGTGCTGGAAAGAGCACTACAATCAGAATACTGACGACGCTGATACAACCAAGCAAAGGAGAGATCAGAGTTCTAGGTTACGATTTGCGCAAGGATGGTAGCAAGATCCGGCCAAGGATAGGTGTTGTCCAGCAAGACACCTCGTTCGAGTTTTCCACCGTCAAGGAAAATTTTGATCTCTATGGCTTTCTATGGGGTGTGCCGAAAGACGTCAGGACGAGTAGGAGAGATGAGTTGATCAAGATTTTCGGCCTTGAAGAGTTTGCAAAGAAATCCGCATTCGATCTATCCGGCGGACAGCAGAGACGGGTTCAGGTTGCGAGAGAATTCATGCACGACATGGATCTACTTTTCATGGACGAGCCAACGGTCGGACTCGATCCAGTGATGCGGCGAAAGATTCTCGACATGCTCAGAGAGAAGGCAAGAAAAGAGAATCTCACAATAATATTCACCACGCACAATCTCGAAGAGGCAGACTATCTCTGCGATAGGGTTGCCATCATGGTTCGAGGTCGCTTGCAAGCTCTGGACACGACTGAGAACCTCAAGAGAATGTATGGCGAGACAAAGGCCATCGAGCTTACTCTTGCTCCTTCAAACGGCGTCCAGCCTTCTTACGAGAAATTCTTCGAGCGATTGACACAGGCGCACCCAGATAGTGAGATTACAAGACAAGCCTCAAACGGCTCTCCAGCAGTCATCGTGTCCAAAAGACCAGAAGCAGTCATAGAGTCAATTATTTCTGTTGCATCGGAGCAGAAAGCAAAGCTCGAGTGGTTGAACGTAAGGAAAAGCACCCTCGAAGATGTCTTCATTCAAACAGTATCTTCTGATTCAGAGGAGGAGAACTCGTTTCAATGAGCAGCATACCAAACTCTGTTCGGTTGGCCTGGAGGAACCTGAAGGTCAACATGGATCCCGGTTCGCTCACTGTGATAATCGGCTTGCCCGCGATGTATCTGATATTCATGGGCACCATGTTTGCTTCAATTGTGACGGATTTTCAGGTTGGAGGAGTGACCTACAACTATGCTTCGTACCTTGCTCCTGGCATAATCGCGTTCCAGACCGTGATGGCTGGCACAATTGGTGGCAGCATGCTCTGGCTTGACAGGCGCTTTGGAATGTTTTCGCAGATACTGTCGGGTCCCTTCACGCGCAGTCAGTACCTCATGGGAATCATCCTCGCAACAACCACTGCATCGTTAATCGGAGCCGGACTGATGCTCGTCATTTCAGTCGCAATCGGTGGGGCGATACACGCTTCATTGTTGGGCCTTGCTTTGGTTTTCGTGAACCTCATCGTTGGTGCAATCTTTTTCTGCTCGTTGATGCTTTACATCGCGGCCAAAGTGAAATCAAACCAGATGTACAACTCGATCCAGATACTGATACTTTTCGTAATCAATTTCGTGAGCAGCGTCTTTTATCCGTTGACAGCTGCAACGCCACGCCTGCTCTATTTTGCATCGTATGTCAATCCGCTCACTTACATCAGTGACGGCATCAGGGGTGGACTTGGGAATCCCAACGAGATCCTGCTCGCGTGGCACCCGCTTGAGACAGTAGTTCTTTTGGTAGAAACGATTGCTATGTTCGTTGTGGCATACAGGACGTATACCTCTGTCCATGTAGGGCGCGCTTAGATACTGTCAGGACTGGCTAGTGTAGGTCGAATATCTGCAATAATCGTCATTTGTTCTCAGCGACGCAAACGAAAAAGTTGAAGATAGGCCGAAAAGAGGTGCTAGTGAACACTAAATGAACAGTGGGTCGCTCACAGAGGAATGGAAATCACCCGAGAAAGCACTTGCTTACCTTCAGAAGGTTGACAAGATTCCTCACCGCACAGAGGGAGAAACAGAGTTGGTACTGCAAATTCCAGAGGGAGCAAAAAGGGTGCTTGATCTTGGGACTGGCTCCGGTAGACTCTTAGATCTAGTGAAAAAAGAGCGACCAGAGATCGATGGTGTCGCGTTGGATTTCTCGGAGACTATGCTGGGGATTGCTAAGAAGCGCTTTGAAGGCGATCATCGAGTCAAGGTCGTCTACCACGACATGAACAACCTGCTCTCTGATCTAGGGAAGTTCGACGCAGTCGTCTCAAGCTTTGCAATACACCACCTTACTCATGAGAGAAAGAGGAGTCTATACGAGGAAATATTTGGACTGTTAAACCCTGGAGGCGTATTCTGCGATCTGGATCATGTCGCATCGCCAACGCAGACACTGCATTTGAAATTCCTGAAACTGATGAATCAAACCCCAGAAACGGAAGACCACTCAAACAAGCTTCTGGACGTCGAAACCCAACTTCGTTGGCTTCGAGAGATTGGATTTGACGACGTAGATTGCCACTGGAAATGGCTAGAGTTCGCGCTTATGGTTGGATCAAGATCGCCTAAATAAGCATCCGACATATCTTGCACACATTCTGCAAAGTCGGTCGATCATCCGCTCTTGATCGACTAATACCTCGATCTCAATTTATGCATGCGTTCAACGCCAGATGGTGGTTGGCGGAGCTATTTGCACAGGCGGTAGGTTCGCGTTCAGCGATGAAATTTCAAAGGAAAGAGAGGGTAGCTCCGTAAACCTATGCCTGAGATCGATTCTCGCCCAATCGTACGATGGAATCATTACATGTCAGTAGACGTGCATTTCCCAGTCGTTTGAGAAAAACAGGTAATGCGACACGACAAGCCAAACGGGACTAACAATCGTTCCCTGCCATTGAGTTTGATTTGTATTCCCAGCTCGGGGTGATTTGTTTCGAGCCACTGAACAAACATATCGCGAATTTGTCTTGCGTATTCGCCCCGGCTGTCTTCTCCTTGAGCTACCGTGAAATTAATCATCTTTGAATCCTCATATCCTTTTCCCAGCGCAGTCACAATCACTGTAACGTTCTTTCCCACGGCACTGACATCCGGGACGACACTCACTTCGGCAACCTCTCCCTATGAAATTACACTCGGCTGAACCAAAATCGCAGAGTCGTTTGCCGAGGCAGATAACGTGATTCCTGATAAGCTTTGTACGGATGAGTTGTCCGACACCGTGACCAGAAAAACAAGATACTGACCAGCAAGTGCATCTCCCCTGATCTGTTCTGGCACCACAGTCAGAGCAAATGGTTCAGTCTGCGGCCCAGAGAGAACGTAGTAGGAAACTGCCATCGACGACAAAAGCACTACTGCGATGATTACTGCAAGCACCGATTTCTTCATCTTGTGAGGTCACCAGTTCAAGAGATTCTGTTCAGCGCGAAAAAGCAAAGTGATCGCCGAGTCACTTTGATAATCCAGCAAGTGGATCACGATTATCCAAATTGTCACTCGTTTGAGAGAGCCGACCTAGCGCATAACTTCCGCTGCTTTCTCCACCCTTCTTGCTCGCATTGCGACGCTCATGTAAAGGGCCAGCATGGCCGTAAGGAGTATCCCCCCGACGATCGTTATTGCGAGATATGCATCAGACATCGGACCAGTGGTTGTAACGGCATCGACGGGAATCGCTCGACCAATCACCGACGGATAGATCAAGAACTGCAGCGAGAAGATGATCGCGCTGAGGGCTGTAATGAAGACTGCCTTGTTTGTTACGAGTCGGCGCGTTGCTCTTGAGAAGAAGAGGAGTCCGGCTATCAATGTCAATGCGACTGGCAAAGCCATCCACGCTGAAACAAACGATTGAGAGTAAGCATAGTACGAGAGAATAGAAAGACCTATTCCCACAACTGTAACAGGCAGTGTAATCTTCTTCAGTGGCTCCAGTGAATAAAACACTGGTGCCATCCCCACACCGATTGCAAGAGTCCCCAGCACGAATAACCACGAACCAGGAGAGGAAACCCACTTGCCAATTGAAAATGAACCAGCAGCCAGATCTACTCCTGCTCCGCTGACAAGGGAGGACAAGAGCACAAGGACGACAAGTCCCATGAATATCGTTGAGATTGCGTAGGCCTTGTACAGTTTCACTTCGTCCAGCCATACTCTCTTGATTATGAATTCCGCAAATACTATCGAGGCGTTTCTTGCGACAAGCAAAATCAGGAATATCGTGAGCAGCGGTGCGAAGATCTTTGCGACGGGGACAAGAAGGCTAGGATAAGCAAAGTCTCCGGTTACGACCCAAAACGCCCCAAAGGTACCTGTCACTTCCCATATCGGAACTATGTAGTCCAGCACCCTCGTTTTGGTTTCTTTCCAGAAGAGAAGGAGCAATACTGATCCCATTATTTCGGTGATTAGAAGGGAGGCAAATATCGCAAAGGCGGCGTAGTTTACCTCGAAAATCAGGTTAATAGTTAACACCTCTGCTAATTGTTCGTTCTTCCTCCCGCTCTTCCTTTTCCATCGATTCCGAGCTGAACACGCGGGAGAAGAAGTAGAAAGTAGTCGGAATCAATACAACATAAAACGCGATTATCAAAATCCCGGGAATCAGCATCGATGAAGAATAGTTTGCCGCGGCGGCCACGGTCATTACGTTGTAGACAATCCATGGTTGTCTTCCAAGTTCATTTGTCACCCAGCCAAGCTCGTAGACGGCTAGCGCGAGAAATGACAGTGCGACCTGGGCGTAGAGAACCAGCCTGGATTCGTACGGTTTCCTTTTCAAAAATGCCCACGCAACAAAGTAGAGTAAGAAATACGCACCGAGAAGCATTCCGCCCACAACCATGATGTCGAAGGTGGTGTGAACGATTAGCGGCGGCCAACCTGAAGATGGGAACTGCGAGAGCCCTGGAAGAGTCGTAATCCCAGTCTCAAACTGAGCCAAGAGCGATTGTAATCCGGGAATCAAGATGCCACCTGTGAATTGACCGTTGACGAAAGTACCGAACAATCTTTCAGGAAGATTCGTCCCAGACACTGGGTTTGCATCGATGGCTGCGTACTTCAGTGGCTGATACTGCAGAAGCGTAGCCATTTCGTTCGACCCGCTTAATCCCGAAAGAATTATCATTGAGATTCCCAGCGCGGCTGTGATCTTCAGACCCTTTGTCAACATTCTGCGCTCTTCCGGATCAGCAGACCGAACCCAAAGCCAACCAAAGTACGCCCCAACTAGAATTGATCCTGTGAAGAGGGTAGTCACCAAGACGTGACCAATTTCTCCCAGCGTCGAACTTGTCAAAAAAGGTGCCCATGGATTTATCCCGCTGACAGTCCCACTCGTTATGAACGCGGACTGATCGAAGCCGTTCGGAGTATTCATCCATGAATTGACCATAGTTATGAAAAGCGCCGACACGACAGTTCCAGCAGCTATGAAGAGCGAAAGAAACCAGTGAGTATACCTACTCCTGAAGTAATCCGCGTAGTACACATACAACACTAGTGCAATTATTTCAAGGAAAAATGCGAAAACTTCCGCGTAGAAAAGCGCAATAACTCCTGTCTGGGCGACAATGGTCATGAACACTGGGAAAAGTGTGACGAGCTCGACCGCCATCACGATTCCGCTCGCTGTTCCAACGCCGAAAGAGATGACGAACACCTTGGAAAGTCTCTTGGCAAGTATTCCGTAGTATCGATCTCTCCTCCTGATTGAGAGAAACTCGGCTACAGAAATCACGGCAATCAGTGAGATACTCATCGTGACAAAGACGATGTGAGAGGCAATTGTAAATGCAAAGAGGAACCTGTCGAACAGCACCATGGTACCTACGTCAACCAAATTACTTTATGCATCTCCTCGATGTTATCCGAGCGCGGCATAGATAGCGCAGGTGTACTAATCACAAATATCGATTATAATTCATGACTACGATTTTCAGTCTTGATAATCAATCGTGTTGTTCCCGATGTCGGATTGAGTCACAAGTGATTATTCAAAATGTCTTGATGCTCTTGTCTGATAATCCTGATCACTGGATTTTGTCACATTCGGGCTTAGCTTCGACCATTGTAGTCCGATGTTACCTCAAAATCTGTCGTTCACATGTTCTCGTCCTCTCTTTTGCGTCGAGATAGTGACAAGATCTCTGGAAGTCTTGACAACACACCTTTCCAGCCGGCACCACTTCTCAATATTCTTGCTATGAGCTCCCAGTCCGTTCGTAGCAGGATTATTGTGATCACGACTAGTACTGGAATCAATACAGCGAGCGCAACGATCAGACTTCCTTCGCCTATCAGGCTGGACGCAATTTGGAAATAGCTCCTGCTGAAGAGTGCGACGCCGATGGAGAGAACGATTTTTCCTGCGGTGTTTGCAACGATGAATCTCCAGAAAGAATACTTCATCATTCCAATTGGTATGAGATAGATGTCGTCTGGCAGTGGTGTTATCGCAAAGACAAAGACCCCGATATCGCCGTACTTCCCCACTAGACTCCTCAGCGCATCCATATTCTTTCGCATGCTCGGTTTGAACAGGGCGTAGCCACTCCTTCCCAGCGCATAGGAAGTGATCTTTCCCAGAGAGCCCCCTATGCCAGCTGCAATTCCTAGCGTCAGCGGGTCTAGTCTGCTGCTAAGCAAAATGACAATTACCAGATACGGGACTGGTAAGAATGGAACAATGCTACCAATCAACGACACGACGAAAACACCTGCGTATCCGTACTGCAGGGCAAAATCATAGAGAATGGTAACTACGTCCGTGAGTCATCCACCAATTTTGAATCTCGGTCTAATCCAAACAATGCTCCAGTCATCGGCTCGTCGAGAAGCGATTTGAACCGCTTTTTGATTAGACGATCTTGAGTAGCCCCTCGACCTGGCTCTTCCAAGCCTCGAACTCTCCGTGTATCGCACGACCGATGAACAGATCTCGAAGAGCCTTCAACGATTTGATGCGCTGAATCGAAAAGAGGTACTTGGAGTACTGCGGTTTTAGAAGGTCTTCGTCTGTCAGATACACCGGCTCTCGCCTGAAATTGATCTCTCTCAGGGCGGAGGCTATCTCCTGGATTGAATTTTCAGAATCCGTTTTGAAAAAGTATGTCGCATGGCCCTTCTCGTTTGTTTCGAGTGCGACTGCGTTCCTTGCTTTCATTGGAATCAGGATATAGAGAAAGTCGGAGACGAATCTTTTTGCTCCGATGAATGAGCCCCGTTTGTCTCCAATCGTGTACAGGTACTGATGGCTCTTACCCAGGTCCTCACTTTCTGAGGAGATCTGGAGCTCGATTGATTTAAGGAAAAGTGGTTCCAGCTCGGCAATATCGATGAGCGGAACCGGTATCCCGTCCATCATTTTCCTCGAAAGTCTCAAAAGGTTGGAGGAGGAGATAGCAGGATAGACTCTTTTCAATATGTCGTTTATCTCTTGAAGGAGTAATCTGTTGGCTGCCGTAAAACTTCGTTGAAATGTTTCGAAGTAGTTGCCAAGATCGCTAATGGAGATTTTCTCAGGAGGCCCAGCGCTTGTCAGAAACTCGGCAACGTAGTCCTCAAATTTGAAAGAGGAAATATCGGAAAATCTCAGACAGACTGGCTCGCCCACCTTGGGAAAGAAAGCTAGTCTTGTCTTGTAGATCCTCGCCTCACCCTGCGATGGTTCGCTAACATCGGAGAATGCGATTTTCCCCTTTGTAATGAAGGATGCCTTTCCTTCTTGAATTAAGAGATCCTGCTCGAGTTGATCGTTTCTCAACTGGTACAAGTGATTTAGGAAATCGGCGTACTTTGCGCCCAAGTAATCCACCTGGAAAGAAATGCCATCCGCAAGAGAAAGAGTAACGAGATACTCAGATGGGAGCTCTTCGATCTTGTTTAGCTCTCTGTAGTGGAATTCGTAGTGCGCTCCTCCATCTGAGTCTATCAGGACAGAATCGCTCATGAGAGTGATTCTACATTCGGACTCTTCGATCTTCGTTTCGCCGTCGAAGTACGCGTACCTTCCGTCGAGCTCCAGTACCTTGACAATTTCTGCTTCTTCTGAGCCCTCCGGAGCAACCTCCTCATCTTGGGCGGAAGACATTACCACTGACTTCTATAGCTTGTTGCCGCAATTCCCGCAAAAGTATACCGATGGATTATTGTCCGCACCGCATTTCGAACACTTTTTCATTCCGAGTGGTGCTCCGCAGTTGTTGCAGAATTTCCCCCCTCCTGAGGTCTTGCCGCAATTAGGGCATACTGTCTGCTGCTCCTTCAAATCTGCAGTATACAGTGTGGCAGTTCTTGCTTTTTCCCAGATCTGATCTTTTGTCGCGCTAGCCTTTGCTGCGCCGACCTCAGAAGCAATCTTTGGAGCATCTTCCACGCAGAGACCTCCCATTTCCTCATTCCAGTCGGCGTCGCAGACGTACTTGTAGCATCGGGGACATCTATGGAAATGTGGCATTGCCTCATTTGTTGCGGCTTGGAACGCTTGCTCATGCTCCTTTTCCCATTCAGGCGTATGCTGGGCGCGGCCACCAAGCACGCCGGCAAGACCGGCGCTGCTGCTGACGTACCCGCCAAACTGCGACACCTTGTTGAACAAACCACGTCTCTTTGCAGACTTTGAAGCTACAAACGAAGTCGTGTACCCGTCGCCACAAATGTCGCACTTGAAATTGAACCTAAATCCTTCCTCGGTGCTCAGATCTTCGTAATTTCTCGTGAACGCCTGTAGAGGCATTTGAGATCTGAGTTGTAAATAGCTCGTTGAAACTAATAAATGAAGTGCCCTATAATTATCCAACAATGCCTAGTTTCAAGAGGCCGTGCAGATACTGTTCAAAGCTAGTGCTTCCAGAGGATAATGTTTGCCCCTTTTGTGGAAAGGAATCTCCAATATATGTACGATGTCCTAGATGTAAGAAGGAAGTAAGCAAAGACTATCAAAAATGCCCTGATTGCGCTCAGTCTTTAAGAATAATTTGCATTAATTGCGGCAAACCTACCCTTTTTGATGTCTACTGCTAAGCGTGTAACCAGAAGCTTGAGGTCGAGTGCCCAAAATGTCACACAAGACAGCCACCTGTCTTCGTAAAGTGTGTGAAGTGCAAGAAAGATATGCCCATAGTAGCAAAGCCTGCTTAGGCAGCAATCAAATCCTATGCTTCAATTGTGACTCATAATTCCGAGATTATCTACAGCTGTGAATTCATAGCGCAAATTCTAAGGTAGATCACTCCGTTTCCTCTAACCCGAAGTTTCTTCATTTCGAAGCCGAACTGAGTCGGCTACATAGGAAAGCTACGAATGAGATGCTAAAGTGATTCGTTCTTCCTCATCGATTCCGTTTGCCACCCATGGGAAGTAAAGCGCCGCGGGTTAGCCACGCGGGAACGTTTGGAGCTAACGAATTTGCGGTGTCTGCAATATCGATGTTGTGTAATATCGACGGTCGAATTTAGGCGTTGGACTTTGACCACACTTGACTATCGGAATGAGGAGCATCTTCTAGTACCTTCTCTACGCAAAAATCGTGTCTTGTCCTCAACTACATGGTTTGACTTGTCTAGAACTACTTTATACACAGATTTGGCGGCTTTTCTGGAGACAAGACCATTCAACACATCCGCTGCGACCATATCAGGATCGCGTTTCGTCGGGTCTCCGTAGCCACCCCCACCAGGGAGTCTGAAACGAAGATAATCTCCGTGTTCAAGATGAACTATCTTTCTCGGATGAAGTCTCTTCCACGCTGACGCACCATTTTTGTGTAGTAGTATCTCCGTGTTTCTACCGTTTAAACCTCCGAATAAGCCACACGCAGTGAACCGGTCTCTTCCCGATATGTTGAGTAGAGTCGCACCATCAGGGTTGTCGATTCTCACATCAAACAAGAGGCCACATCCTCCATGGAATCTCCCAGCTCCTCCCGAATCTTGTGCAAGCTCCAATTTTCGAATAGTTATCGGCGACACCGATTCGACTATCTCAAGAGGTGTGTTCTCTGCGCGAGCTGGGAAGGGGTAGCAATGAATCCCATCTTTCATCGGGCGAGCTCCGAGGCCTCCCGAATGATTCACAATCTGAACGAAGGGTCTCCCTGTTCTAGAATCAATCCCAGAGAACTGCGGCATGTTGCTACCAGTTCCTCCGCTTGGTGCAATCACCCTTTCAGGCGTGGATTTTGCAAGTGCCCTAAACACCAATGAGTTGATTCTCCAATTAGTGAGATGCCTCCCTCCAACTGCAGCAGGGAATTTCGGATTCAGGATGCTCCCTTCTGGAACTTGCATGCCCACCGTCTTCATAACTCCTTCGTTCATCGGGACCCTAGGATTTGTTGCACATTTGACCGCATGGGAAGTGTAAGCAAACGTATAGTTGTAAGGAGAGTTGATCCCCTGCGGACTCTGCTTGCCTGTTCCTGTAAAGTCAACCATCAATTGGTCGTCTTTTATCTGGATTGAAACCTTGAGAGGAATGCTTGAGTCTCCGTCAAAAGACTCCATCTCTTCGTCCGCCTCGAATATGCCGTTCGGCATTTCGCGAATGCTTTCTCGCATCGCCGCCTCCGCCGTATTGATTACCTGCTCGAAGATTACCTTCAGGTCGTCCAGACTGAGCTTGAAATCGTCAATAAACTCTGAAAGGCGCTTTGAAGCAACAAAATTTGATGAGAGCTGTGCGTTGAAATCGCCTAATTCCTTGTAGGGGACGCGCACGTTGCTCTCGATTATCTTGAGTACGTCTCTGTTCGGCTTACCTGCCTCATAGAGTTTTGAAATTGGTATGCGGACTCCCTCTTCAAAGATCTCGCGTGAGTCTGCGATATGTCCTCCCGCTACTCTCCCACCGATATCTGTGTGGTGAGTTATGTTGACTGCAAATGCTATGACCTTGCCCTCTCGGAATATCGGAGTCGCAACAGCGATGTCGGGAAGATGACCAGCGACTAGGTATGGGTCATTTGTGAGTAGGCTGTCTCCTGGTTGAAGGGAATCCAACGGATACACCTTGAGCATTTCCTTGACAGCATCCCTGACGGAACCGAGATGGCCCGGACTGCCTATGTAATCTGTCTGCGCAATCATATTCCCTTCTTCGTCGAATAGCGCACACGAGAAGTCGTTAGCCTCCCTAACCATCTCAGAATATGCGGTCCTCTTGAGTGTAATGCCCATCTCTTCTGCAATCGAAGTCAGCCCGCCCCAGAGTATCTCAAGTCTGACGGGATCGAATTTCTCTGTCAATTCTTTGATCAATCCTCGATTATCAAGTTTGCATACCTATCGACACCAACTCTCTGTCCGGGCAGGACGACACAGGTCGATTCCTTTTCCTCTACTATCGCTGGTCCAACAAAACTCGCCCCATCGAACAGTTTGTATCTATCATAAATGTCGCACTCTACGTAGCCTCCGGCTTCTGCAAAGTAGGCTCGTCTTCGGCCCTTCATAGCGTGCTGAATATTCATTTCCCCTTCCTTTCTTTCTTGAGCAAGGGTAACTTTTGGGACAATACCCAGCGCGATCAGTCGCCAGTTGACGCACTCGATCGGATCGTTTGTCGTATAGCCATACCTGTTCTGATAGAGTTGAAGGAATAATTTCTTGAGTGCCTCAAAATCGTACTCTTCAAAGCCGCTCCCGAACGGAACGCTGAGCTCAAACGCCTGCCCCGAATATCTCATGTCAACCGACCTCACGTATTTCCTCTCGTACTCCATCTTTGATAGCATCCCGTCCGCCTCTGTTTTCATTTCTTCGTAGAGCTCTGACACGTGTTTCTTCTCAATTGAGTCGACTTTTGAGACATACGTTCTAACAAAGTCAAATTTCATGTCTGCGACCAAAAGACCCAGCGCTGAAGTGACTCCGGCCGCAAGTGGTACCACAACCCTACGAATCTTCAATTGCCTGGCGAGCCTTGTTGAATGGACGGGACCAGCTCCACCAAACGCGATCATTGTAAGTGACGCTGGATCTTGACCTCGTTCCACCGAGACTATTCTCATTGCCCTCGCCATATTGCTATTCACGACATCA
>JAKAPU010000061.1 GCA_021806865.1 archaeon | reverse complement strand
ACATCGATCAAAATGTGTACGAACCTCTTCTTTATTTCAACGGCACGAGCGGCACTGACGTCATTCCTTGGTTGGCGCAGAGCTATACAACCTCTGCAAATGGAACGACTTACAATTTTACCTTGAGAAGTGGCATCACATTTGCTGATGGCGAGCCTCTGAACTCTAGCGCAGTTTACTTTTCACTGAATAGACTCTTAATGTTGGATGGTAGCACGCCAGTAGGACACGGCACTCAGGACTCTTGGCTCGTGCAACAACTTCTGAATCCAAGTTTAAGTGCTACATTGAGTGGCCCTCACGCCTATAACCAGACGTGGGCAAACAATGTGCTTGCTCAAAACTTTGTTCAGATCACTGGGCCTTTGACTTTCACATTACACATACAAAATCCGAGCGCGATATTTCCGTACATTATGGCTGGGGCCTGGGCCGACATTGTAGCACCAAACTACGTGATACAACACGATGTTGCACTGTGGAATGCTTCGTCGAACGGATACACGCTTCCTTACCCGACAGTGAATGCTGCAAATGAGACTCAGAAGTTTTACGAGTACTACCTTGACTTTGTTGCTACATGCAACGCAGGCAACACGCCGAGTGGGTGCGGAGGTACCTACCTAGATCAATCATTTGGAGGATCGCAAGCTGGCACAGGACCTTACGTGATCAGTTCGATCGATCAATCTAGTGGCACGGTGGTACTCAAATCAAACCCAAACTATTGGGGCGGGCCGTATCATACCAAAATAGTACCGCAGATTCAGACTGTAACAATAAAGTACGTACCTACGGTGACTACGCGTGAACTGGATTTACAAAATGCCGCCTCATCAGGTCGTGCCGTGATAATCGACCTTACGTCAGATCACCTTTACGACATTGCCGACAGGAACGCATGGCTGCAGAATGGCACGTTCATTCCGACTATGAATGGAGTCTCGATATATGGCCCGTACACTGCATACGATACTCAGTTTGACCCATTCAGTACTAACGTTACTAATCCGGCAACAGGCTCGTACTTCAGCTTCCAGCCGTTCTCAGACATCAGGTTCAGGCTGGCGTTTGCGGATGCTGTCAACATGAGTGAAATAAACTTGGATCTGAACAATAGACTGGGTCAGGTTGCGACTAACGCAATTCCTCCAGGACTGCCGCCTGCTGGCGCTTTCAATTCTTCGATCACTCCGACGTATAACTATAACCTAACAGAAGTACAGAATCTACTTTTGGATGCCATGATGCATCCTCTCACTCACTTTACATTTGCAAACGGCACAGCCGCTCCTGCTGGTGTGTTCAACAATACATTCGGGTGTACCACATTGAATTCTAATGGACAGTGCAATCATCCGATTCCACAGACAATACCAATTGTCTACCCTTCGGGCGATACAATAAACGAGGGGATTATGCAACAAATTGCATCTGTGATCAACAATATCAGCTCGACATACAACATGGGCCTCTCTGTTTCCATGACACCGATGCCGTTCGGACAGATGATCACTGAGCAGCTTTCAGGACAGATCTACTTTGACACGGGGTTCTGGGTCGGCGACTTGCCTTGGGTGACCGATTATCTTGGACCTCTATACGCTCCCAACAACCTGTTCACAGCGATAGACGGCTGGAACCTGACACAGATGGGACAATACTACAACCAAGCGGTTCAAGGAACAAACGCCAACAATGTCACGGCGGTGCTTCAGGCTAGTGCAGAGATGAATCGGATTGCTAACGAGGCAGTGATGTATCTTTGGACATTCTATCCTGAGAACTTTTACGTCATGACCTCAAACATACACGGAGTTTACTACAATCCGGCCGTCACCGGCACGTACTACTTTGCGACAATGTACGTTAGCTAGGTGGAATGCATGTTAGTTTTTACAAACTAACCAGCCATCGAGCTATATCTTTCGGCAGCTTCTCTTGCCTTGGCGAGTTGTACGAACTTGTCTTTCAAGAGGGGGTAAAGTGATAGATAGATCTCATAGTACTCATAATACAACTTTGAAATCACAGGATCAGGGCTGACAGTCCGGTCAACTCTTATGAGCTTCTTTGCATTCGTGTAGTCCTTGTATATTCCGAGACCTACTCCTCCAGTGATTGCAGCCCCAAAGGACGTGACCTCGCCGACGATCTGAGGCACAAGTATCTTTCTTTCGAAAATATTTGTCATGATTTCCTGCCAGATTAGGCCCTTTGTTCCTCCACCAAAAAGTCTGACTTCTGAGATGGAAAGTCCTGTCTCTTCGAATGTGTCAATCACGTTACGAAGACCGTAGGCAACCCCCTCAAGTACTGCTCTAATCATGTGCTGGCGCTTGTGGCTCAAAGACAATCCAAAGAATACACCACGGGCGTTGTGATCCCTATGTGGTGTTCGCTCTCCCATCAGGTATGGCAGGAAGATCAGTCCATCGCTTCCTGGCTCGACACTCTCTGCTTCTTCATCCATCAGGTTGTAGGCTGTTACTCCTAGGAATTTTGCCATTGGCACTTCCATCGTTCCGAACTGCTCCCTCAACCATCGGTACGAGTGTCCCGCGCTCAAGACCGCCCCGATTGGCATGAATAGTTTCGGATCAGGATGACGCAGGTTGTAGAGTCCTTGCGGCCTGCCGGTAAGGGGATGATCAGAGATAGTGGCAAGCCATGCGGTCGAACCAATGTTTGCACATGTGTCCCCCTTTGAGACGCATCCTGCCCCAACCGCGGCGCAGCCAGCGTCGCCGCCTCCGATAACCAGAGGAGTTCCAGCTTTAATCCCTGTTTCGATAGAGGCCTGCGACGAAACCTCCCCCACTATTGTCGCTGAAGGTACTGCTTCCGGGAGGTTGTCCTCTGTTATGCCTAGATCCTTGAGGAGAAGATCGGACCACTCGTTTTTCTTCACATCGAAGAGGAAGGAGATAGAAGCATCAACATAGTCCGTGAACAGTCGCGATCCGGAGAACTTGTGGACTATGTAGTCCTTCGCGCCGCTGAGGAACACCTTGGTCTTCTGGAACGATTTAGGCTCGTTGTTTCTTAGCCAGCGAATCTTTGAAAGAGTGCACTCGGCATCTACGAGATTGCCGGTAATCTCAACAATCTTCTCTACACCGACGTTTTCTTTGAACCACTCCGCTTCCTTTGTCGCGCGGGAGTCGAGGTGAATTATTGCGGGCCTTACTGGCTGTCCGTTCGAATCGAGTGATATACAGCCCTCCATTTGGCCGGAGAAACTGATCCCTGCAATGTCCGTTGAAATGATTCCCTGTGTTCTCAGTATTTCTTTGGTTGAGAGAACAACTGCCTTCCACCAGTCTTCAGGACTCTGTTCTGCCCATCCAGGCTTTGAGTAGTTGACGGGGTATTCTGTGTCAATGCTCCTGATCAGGTGGCCCTGGATATCAAACAGTGCGGATTTGCAAGCAGTTGTTCCAAGATCGTGAGCTAGAATGAATTGTGCTATTTTCGTTCACCACTTCTCATTTGCAGAATACATGTAAAATGAGCAGATCAAAAAATTGAAGGTTGGGCCTCCAAGTAGTGGAGGCCGTGTATTCATTTTCTGACTAGGAGTTCCATCCAGGGATAGGGAAGACTCCGTCTGCTGTCTTTTGAGAGCTTGGATAGATGATCTGCAGCGTTCCGTTCATCCACTGGAATAGGAGCATGTTTTGGCCGGTGTACGCATCCCAGTGGGTTGGAAGGAATGCCACCTGACCTATTGGAGTTGAGATGTTGATGTTGTTCAATGCCTGCTGGATCGCAGATTCCTGAAGCGAGTTTGCATTCTCAATTGCCTGTGCAATCAGCTGTACTTCTGCCCAGTACATTCCAGCAAGTATTGGCTGAATGCCTGCCGCAGTAAGGTTGCCTACAAGCTCGTCTGTTGTGAATGTCGCGTTGTTAAAGTGCCAAGTGTATTTCACGTAGGGGCTCCAGTCGAAGGAGGAAGTGACATAGTTCGAGAGGTTACCCAAGACTTGACCGAATGGATACACGGCTGTTCCTCTCGTCAGACCCCAGGCCTTCGGCACGTAGTTGACATCATGAGCCGCCTGGATCATATTGATCGCATCTGGCGGGATAGGAAGGCCAAAGACCACATCTACGTGGTTTTGTTTGAGCTTAAGCATTTCAGTCTGGAGCTGGGACACAGTCGCCCCAGTCGGATAAGTATCCTGGAATACTACTTTGAAGCCAAGCTGTGTGGCTACTTGATATCCTGCTGCTCCGTTTGCAGCACTCGCATCGTCACCCTGTTCTTCAAGTATGGCAACGGTGGTGTTGGATGGAGTTGTCTGGTTTGCAAGCCAGTGGAAAAATACGTTTGCTTCATCGTTCTGGTTGTGGAAGATCGTATACACCCAGCTGTAGTTTTGATTTGAGGAAGTTATCGGGTAGTTAGCGCCGACGTAAATTATATGATGCTGCTCCGCAAACGGCGTAAAGAGTCCGGTGTTTCCTCCAAGCTGACCAGCAATCCCAACTGCTCCCTCGTTGATGAAGGTCTGCATGTTGTTCAGGGTGTTCTGGGTCTGGCTCCCGTCGTCAAGGATAGAAATTTTTAGTGGGAGACACTTGCCTAATGATTTGATGCACACACCACCGGCCGCATTAATTTGTTGGACGGCGAGGTTGAAGGTAAAGTTTTGTTCCGGTCCAAAGAAAGCAACACTCCCAGACAGCGGGATAGAAGCTCCGATCAGTACGTAGGGCGGGACGCTTGTGGATGTTGTTGTACTCGTAGTTGTTGATGTTGACGTGGATGTTGTTGAAATGGGTTGAGTAGTTGAAGTTGTACTGGTAGTGCTTGTGGTGCTTGATGTCGTGCTCAGGCTTGCAAGGTAGACTCCGCCGACTACAGCTACAATGATTATGATGATTATGACAGCTACAATCGTAGTAGATACTGCACGTTTAGTGCTTTTCAAGAAAGGTCTCGAGAAGCGAAAACCTCGTTGTCGAATTTAAGGATTCAAAATCATGTTCCTTGAAATGACTCGACACTCCTTCGCCTTCGGAATCTGATCGATGCAAGGCCACCTGGAGCAAATCTAGCAATCAGTATGATAATCACCGCGAAAATCAGTAGACTGTAGGCCGATCCAGGAAGAATCACTGTGATGTACTGGGACAAGACTCCGTAAATTATCGCTCCAATTATCGGACCCCACTGTGTTCTGATTCCTCCAATCAGAGTCATGAATACGGGGAGCAAGGTCCATGAGAGATCAAACATGAATTTTGGAAGAAGAACGGTTAGATACTGAACGTAAATGACTCCTGCAAATCCAGCTATGAAGGCGCTCAGACACAGAGCCGTTGATTTGTAAAAGACAATCTTAACCCCAAGCCCTCTTGCAGCCTCCTCGTCTTCTCCCATCGCCCTAAGAGCGTACCCGTAGCGAGAGCGCAGGAAAAAGAAGATCAAGCCGATGGAGAATAGCATAAGAGCAAAAGACATGTAGTAGTAATCAAGAACTGGAAGTCTAGTAGAGAGCGGAAGTGATTCAGTGGTTACATTGAATATGTAGACTAGAGCGCTTTGCATAACAAAAGGCAGAATCAACGTGGCTATAGCAAAATAGTCTCCCTTTAGCCTGAAAGTGGGAGTTAGCAGGAGAGCAAACAGAGCTGATGTTCCCGCGCCTAGAAACATTGAAACCGTGAACGGTACACCTGCAACAGTATAGATTGTGAAGAAAAATGCACCTATTCCAAAGAATGCCGCATGACCTAAATTCAGGAGATTGGCGAAGCCACCAACAAAGTTCCAACTTGTAGACAGTGAGACATAGAGGAAGTAGAGAAGCAGCGTTTCCACGAGGAATGTGACGGCTCCGGAAATCGGAAAGACGAGTAAAATCAGCATTGCTACGATGATAAGAACTATCTTTGCAATCGCCGGCTTTTGAAGTGACCTCGGTTGCTTTAGTACTGCTTTTTCTTTTTGCGTGATCCTATCACCTCAAGCTCCTACCGAATATGCCACTCGGCCTTACGACGATGACCACTAAGAAGATCACAAGAGTGATCAGATACCCTACGCCAGCATTCAGATAATACGAAATTACAACATCGATGACGGAAATGATCATTGCGGAAGCGAAAGTGCCTGGAAGACTTCCGATACCGCCAAGTACGATTATAGTCAGAATGATTATGAGAATCGTCGGCCCCGAAGTCGGGGTAAAGTCCTGTGTCAGTCCATAGAGAACACCCCCTACGCCAGCCAGCATCGTGCCCATCACAAAAGCTATAAGCTGAGTTCTCTTCACGTTTATTCCAGAGAATTCTGCTGCATCGGCATCTTGTGATGAAGCCCTTATCGATCTTCCAAGATCCGTTTTTGAGATTATTACCTCCATGACGCCAAAAACTACTAGACATGATACAAAAGTTACAATCCCAAGGTACTGTACAAAGACACCTCCGATAACGTAGTTTATTGATGAATAAGAGGTATTGATACCCTGAACATTCCCTCCGTAAATAAGCTGGAGAGCTGCTTCGATGAAGATGAGGACACCAAAGGTTATCAGAATGGGTGGTTCAAAGCCGTATTTTTTCACTGGCTCGATTAGAGCACTGTTGAGGAATACCCCGAACAGTCCCAAAAGAAGCACAGCCACGATGATGAAAATGGTTGGGTCAATCTTTAGAGTGCTCTTGCTAAAGACAGTAAGTGACAGAAAAGCATACGATCCGAGTATTATGATGTCGCCGTGAGCTACGTTCATCACTTTTTGTATGCCATAAGTGAGAGAAAGGCCGGAGGCAGCGATTGCAAAGAGCGATCCCGAAGCTATGCTGATAACAAGCAACTGGACGATTATGGTCTGTCCCGCAAGAGCAAAGGCAGCGATGGCCACACCTAAAGCCGCAAGTGTGATTGAATAAATCAAGACAGGACGCAAAAATCTATACCCCAAGATAGGCCTCTCTGATGTTTTGGTTTGTGATCACTTCGGATGATCTGCCGGAAAGTATGACTCTACCTGTCTGGAGAACAAAAGCTCTGTCGGATGCTTTTAGGGCCTGCGTTGCACTCTGTTCGGACAGGAGAATCGATATGCCTGTTTCTCGAATCTCTTTGATAACTGAAAGAACCCTCAAGAATACCTTTGGCGAGAGACCGAGGGAGGGCTCGTCAAGTATTAGAAGCGAAGGCTCGGACATCAATGCCCTTCCAATCGCTAACATTTGTTGCTCTCCACCGCTCAACGTGCCTGCAATTTGCGATTTTCTTCCTGCGAGTTCGGAAAAGATGGTGTATATCTTCTCAAGATTTTTGGCTCTGTGCTTCTTTGATTCTTTCGTCTGAGATCCGGCAAGGAGGTTTTCTTCAACGCTCATAAGGGAAAAGAGCCTTCTTCCCTCGGGGACGAGCGCTATCCCACTTCTGTTTATTTCGTGCGGAGGTCTGCCGGTAATGTCCTTGCCTCTAAAAGTAACCTTGCCAGATTGTGGCTTGAGCATTCCGGTTATACACTTAATAAGCGTACTCTTGCCCATTCCGTTCGCTCCTATTAGGGCAACTATCTCTTTCTCTTTTACCTGAATCGAAGCATCCCAAAGAACTTGGATTTGGCCGTACCCGGCCGAGATGCTGGTTACCTCAAGCAATTTCTTCTTCGCCCAGATATGCTTCAACGACTTTCCTGTCGTGTGAAATTTCGCTCGGGGTACCGTCTGCTATTTTTTCTCCGTAGTCAAGGACGACGATTCGATCAGAGGTGTTCATTATAGCTTTCATTATGTGTTCGATTATCAGAATGGTTACTCCTGAATCCCTGATCTTCTTTATGAGATCGGTTTGTTCGGTAATCTCGCTTGGATTCAGCCCGGCCAGAGCTTCGTCAAGCAACATCAACTTTGGATGTGCTGCCATAGCTCTTGCAAGCTCAAGACGCCTTAGCTCTCCTATCGCGAGTTGACTGCACACTGCTTCGGAGCGCTTTGAAAGGCCCACATATTCAAGCTTCTCAAGGCTTTCTCTCCTTGCCTTGTCTATGTTCCTTGTGCTCTTGCTCCCGAACATCGCACCGACCATTACGTTCTCAAGTGCTGTCATTCTGAGGAAAGGCCTAGGCGTCTGGTACGTCCTTGATATACCAAGTCTGGCATTTCTTGCTGGATTTGAGTGAGTAATATCAGAACCGTCGAATGTAATTTTTCCGGAATTCGGTCTGTACACGCCGTAGATCAGGTTAACAGTTGTTGTCTTTCCCGCTCCGTTCGGACCAATCAGTCCCAGTATCTCGCCCTGATCGATCGTGAAGTCCAGGTCTTTAACCGCAATCAACCCCCCAAAGCGCTTAGTTAGTCCAGTTGTTTGAAACAGGGTCAAAAGAGAGGGTCGCCTGATACGAAGTGAACCAATTGATAAAAAGTTTGAAGACGGTGTTATTTTGATCTGCTGATTTTGTTTCTATATATAGACGAACGGCACTGTTCTATTTTGAAATGTCTACTAAACTTCAGGAGCTCCCTGACAGGCATGGGAAATTTGGAAAGTTTGGAGGTAAATATGTTCCCGAACTTCTAATTCCGGCACTTCAAGAACTCGAAGATGCGTTTGAGAAATTCAGGAACGACGATGTTCAGCAAGAGTACTACCGTATGCTCGAGCATGATTATGCTGGAAGACCAACGCCGCTTTATCACGCAAGAAATCTGAGCGATAAGATTGGAACCAAGGTCTACCTGAAGAGGGAAGATTTACTCCATACTGGAGCCCACAAAATCAACAATGCGTTAGGGCAAGCTCTCCTTGCAAAGAGCATGGGGAAAAAGAGACTGATCGCAGAAACTGGAGCAGGGCAACACGGACTGGCTGTTGTAACAGCCGCGGCGGTGCTTGGAATGGAGGCAGATGTCTACATGGGTGTGAAGGACATCCAGAGGCAGGCGATGAATGCTTTCAAAATCAAGCTCAACGGAGGCAGGGTTATTCCTGTTTCGACGGGCAATGGGATACTCAAGGATTCCGTAAACGAGGCGATAAGAGATTGGATCTCAAATCTTGACACGACTCACTATCTGCTTGGTTCTTCTGTAGGGCCACATCCGTATCCGATGATTGTGAGAGAATTCCAGAAGGTGATTGGCATGGAAACGATGTCAGAGTTCCAGGAGAAGGAGGGCGCAGGAAAATTACCTAGTGCGATCATCGCCGCGGGAAGCGGAGGATCAAACGCCATGGGAATGTTCTACGCGTTTCTGGATAGGCGCGAGGTCGAGCTTCACTTTGTCGAAGGCGGAGGGCAGGGAATCGACGGAACAATGCATGCGGCGGTTCTCTCAAAGGGAGAGGAAGGAGTTTTGCACGGGTCGTACATCTATCTTCTTCAAAACGAGTACGGACTGGTCAACCCGACAGCTACGCGATCTGCCGGGCTCAACTATCCTGGAAGAGGCCCTGAAATTTCAAATCTGAAAGAAGCAGGGAGAATAAAGGTGGGCTTTGCGACAGATCAGGAAGTGTTTGACGCGTACTCCCTCTCCTGCAAGCTGGAAGGAATGCCGCCGGCACTTGAAACGGCGCATGCGATCGCATACCTGCTCAAAAACAAAGAGTACTTTGCAAAGAAGGAAAGCGTCGTTGTGAATTTCTCAGGACGCGGAGAAAAGGATCTCGACACCGTCTCCAAGTACTTTGGAGTAGAGATTGCAAAGTAATCTATTGCTTGAAGTGCATTCATAATGTCAAGGATAGCAGAGACCTTTCGAAGACTGAAGGAAAGAAATGAGGCCGCATTCATGCCGTACGTAGCTTGCGGCGATCCCAGTGCAGAGTTTACCGTAGAACTTGCAAATACGCTCATTCAGAATGGTGCTGATTTGCTTGAATTCGGCATTCCATTTTCAGATCCAATTGCCGATGGCCCTACGATTCAGAACGCTTCGGTGCGGGCGCTAAGGGCTGGAATGCATCCTGATATCGCATTTGAAGTTGCGCGCAAAATCAGAAACCAAAATGCACAGATTCCCATCGTCGTTATGACTTACTACAACTTGGTGATGCACGGAGGAGTCGAAAAGTTTGTATCGAAAATGAAAGAGATAGGCCTCGACGGATTGATAGTACCGGATTTGCCGATAGAGGAATCGGCAGACCTTGAAAAGCTCGTACATGAAATTGGAGTTGATCTAGTCCACTTGGTGAGCCCTAGGTCCTCGGATGCGAGGATCAAAGAAATTACTTCGAGGTCTTCTGGTTTCGTGTATCTCGTCAGCGTCGAAGGAACGACTGGTGCTAGAGAAAAGGTAGAGAATAGAGCCCTAAATCTGATAAAGAGAGTGAAAGAAATTTCTCGCGAGCAGATTCCACTTGCGATGGGGTTTGGCATCTCAAGACCTGAACACGTGAAGTCAATTGTGGGAGCTGGCGCGGATGGAGTGATCGTCGCAAGCAAGATTATTGATCTCTATTCAAAGGATCCAACCAATCCTAAGATGCATCTAGCTGAAATTGCCGAGTTTGCTAATGCGATGAAGGCCGCGTGCAAGAAGCAGTGAAGATTAGTAGTTAGTAGAGTTCCACCTGTTTTTCATCTTGAATTTAATCAGTGGATCTGCCATGTCATGAAGCTGAACTCTTGTCCTAAGTATCAGTTCTCTGAGCGCTTGGTCTTCAACGCCTTCATTCAGAATAGAGTCGATCCTGAAAAGTGCGATTTTCAAGCTAAGTAAGGCCCTGTCTACGGCTCTCCTATCTTTAGGCTCCTTCAACTTGACAGAGACCGCAATAGGGAATGAGGTGTCTGAGGGGTTCACGACAGTGAGAGTTGAAACTGGAGATTTCCTGCTCTGGACTATATCGGCGCGTGTGGTATTTTCCTCGGATAGGCTCCTATTGTCAACGACCACGGCCTTCCTAATCGACCTTACGAGATCCCTCACCTCTCTCTGGGAGAGCTTCAGCAGGCTAGCCATTTGGGCGATCTGATTTTGTGCGACCGAGTCCTTTGCCCAGATGAGTTCGGTTGCTACCGAGGGATTTACTTGGCGCCTAGTAACAAGATCAAGCACGGGTTTCGGGAGATCTAGCAGCTGCAACCTTTGAGAGACGTATTGCTGGCTCTTGCCTATTCTCTTTGCGAGCTCGGACTCTCCACCCCAGCCGAATTCGCGGACGTACCTCTTGAAAGCGATTGCCTCCTCTATGGGATTTAGGGTCTCTCTTTCAATGTTCTCTGATAAGGCGACTTCGAAGGACTCCTTGTCAGAAAGGTTGTGGACAACACACGGGACGTTCCTCCAGCGCAGGCGCCTGCACGCCTCAAACCTCCTTTCACCGGCGACTATCTCGAGGCTCTCTCTGACGGACCGGACTATGATGGGTTGGAGGAGTCCGACGGAGCGGATCGACTTCATCAGATCGTCGATACCTTCAAGCCTTATCCGAAGTCTGAACGAAGGTCGACTAATCAGTTTGAGAGGGATGGATTCTACGACGTGCTCTTCTTTTGCGTAGGAGTGGGTTGTCGTATCGTTATCGAACCTGCCGTGTGGAAGCGAGGCGATTAAACCTTTGCTACCAAAATTGAGTAGTTTTGCTTCAAGATTTGTAAGATTCTCTCATTGCCAAGGAAAAGGACCTTATCTTTTCTCTGACCTGATCCAAAGAAGTCTTTTCAACTGCTCTAAGTATTGATGTGCTGATCGCCAGGCCGTCAAAGCCGTAAGACATCATTTTTCTCGTGTCTTCTTCGGTCTCTATACCAAAGCCGCTTATGATGTACGAGTTTGTGCTTCTCCTGAGATGGTCTACTACTTTCTTCAGTCTATCCTCATCGATTATGGCCTTTTGGCCGGTTTGAGCTTGGCTCGCGCGAAGATAGAATAGATCATAATCAGGCTTAAGGTCCTGCAATTTGTCTTTGTAAACGTCAACGAACTTTACACTCATCAGTCCTTCCGTGCGACCCAATTCCATGTCCGGAACTATTGCGCCGCTAAACCCATGAGTCTTACAGTCTAACAGAAATTTGTTCTCGCCGACGCCACGCACGACATCGGAGTAAGTCATCAAGAAGACAGGAATGTTTATGCTAGACTTGATTTCGTCGAAAATCTCGAATGACTTTCTATAATCGATTCCGGAAGATCGCATTAGCTGGTGAAAGCGTTTGATTAAAGGGCCATCCAGCCACGGGTTGGCACTGGGAAATCCAAACTCGATCGCATTGACTCCGGTTTCTTGGTAGAGCTTGATCAGTTCCAGAGATGAGTAGCGCGGATGTTTCGCTGGAACGTAGCTCATGAAAACTGGCTTTGCTAACAACTCAAGTGTGCAGCTGATGGTTTTGGAAAGTGTAATTGGACTATTAATTCTATCATTAGTCAAGCCAAAGTTATGATTCGATGTGATTCAGGAACTGACAAAAGAAAGCGCAGCGGCTCAAAGTACGTTTTATAATCGATGATTCGAGTCAGAAAATCCAATGAAGTTTGGGATTTACTTCCCACAGGGTGGATACGGAGAATATCGACACGTCGAGAAGAAAGAAATCTCAAAGAGGATAGAGTTGCTCGCGTCGATAATCGATGATTCATCATTTCAGAATTTGTGGCTCTATGATCACATGTTCTCTTACTTCAACCCGGAGCTCCCTAGCTTCGAAGCTTGGATGCTCTTGAGCTATCTCGCGGCAAACACAAGACGAATCAGATTAGGAACGCTTGTGAGCTCAGAGCCGTTTCGCAATCCAGGATTGCTTGCAAAGATGGTATCAACCTTGGATGTTCTCTCCAACGGCAGGATGAACCTTGGAGTTGGAGCGGGGTGGGACAAGAGGGAAATGGAAGCCTATGGCTTTGAATTCCTGGAGCCCAAAGTGAGAATACAGAGATTTATCGAGATGGTCGAGACGCTGTGGCTGCTTCTAGATAGCAAAGTGGTCGAAGCCAATTTCGATGGCAAGTACCACAAACTGAAACATGCAATAAATTCGCCCAAACCAGTACAGGAACACATTCCTTTGTGGATTGGTGCGGACAAGCCAAGAATGCTGAGAGTGGCTGCCAAGTATGCAGACGTCGTGAATCTCAACACGGATCCCGAGGGGCTTCGAGAGAGATCGGAGACTCTCAAACAATTTGAAACAGAGGAAGGAAGAGAAGTTGAGAGGTCGTTGTTTACTCGCGTGGTCATTTCAAAGACAAACGAAAGAGCACATGGCATTTTTGATACCTTGATTGAAGGAGAGCTGAAGCAAGCA
>JAKAPU010000060.1 GCA_021806865.1 archaeon | reverse complement strand
TTCCGATCTGTAAGATAACACAGGCGTTAAAGGACCGTATTCCACTTCGATCAAGTCCAATGCATCCTCAGCTGTGGCTTGGTCGACAGCAGCTACAGCGGCGACTTCATGGCCAACATACAGCACCTTTTTTGTCGCGATAGCAAAATCGTCGTCGTAAGGAAATTTATCTGTCGCACCCCATTTTTTTGAAAGCTCAAGCGCATCCTTGGAAGTGATCGCTGCAAAGACTCCTTTCTTGGCGGCTGCTTTTGAAATATTGATTGATCTGATATCAGCATGAGCATATGGACTACGTAGGATCTTCCCGTGCAGCATGTCTGGGAGATTTAAGTCATCAATGAAAGAACCAGCCCCACGTAGAAGCTTCGGATCTTCGCGCCTTGGAATAGGCTTCCCTACTACAGGATTTGATTTCAAATACATGAGTTCGGTGATGTTCACAAGAGCTGAAATGACTAGCATCTAGATAAAGACTATGAAAACAAATAGGAACCAGATACTGAAGCGTTACATACTAGTTATCCCAAGAATCCATTCAGAACCGGATTTCCTTAGGGCGGAGCTCGCAGTTATCGAATAGATTCAGGTCGCAAGAGACTTCATTGATTCCGTCCTTAGCAGATTCCACAAGTCCTCTTTCAGAGAGGAGAATTGCATTGACGCTGGTTTTCGTGGCCTAGACATATCCACTTTCACTATATCCAGTATTCTGCCAGGGCGAGCAGACATGACTACAATTCTATCTGAAAGCATCACAGCTTCTTCTAGACTATGAGTGACGAACAAGACCGTCTTTCTTGTGGTGCTCCATATCTTGAGTAATTCCTCGCCCATTATCCTCCTTGTCTGTTCATCTAGAGCGCCAAAAGGTTCGTCCATCAGAAGGAGTTCGGTATTCATGGCTAGAGCTCTCGCAATAGATACACGTTGTCGCATGCCACCAGACAGTTGTTGAGGGTACTTCATCTCGAAACCCTGTAGACCCAGGAGCTTTAAGAGATTCAAGGCGGTAGCTTCTCTCTGTTTCTGTGGAATTCCAACTATCTCCATACCGAATTCAACATTTTTCATAACGTTTCGCCAAGGGAAAAGAGACACCTCCTGCAGCACTACAGCAATCTTGTCTGGACGAGGTCCATCAATGGTTTTCCCATCTACCTCAACAGATCCTTCTGTAGGTCGGACGAGCCCACTGACGATTGAAAAAAGAGTTGATTTTCCGCAACCACTGGGTCCTATGATCGAGACAAACTCGCCCTTTTCAATCGATAAATTGAAAGTATCTAGCGCTTTGAAAGAATGACCTTCGAAATTGTATGACATAGATACATCGCGCATTTGCAGGAGAGATGCTTCGCTTCTCGATCGGTCTTCCAGTCCCACTTTGGTAACGAAGCTATTGCTTGGTCGGACATCAGCTGACGATGCCTTCAACCCCTATTAGCATCGGGGCGAATGAACCTTTCACCAACCAATTAAGCCTTTTGAATTAGTCGGTTTTGCATTTCTTGAGAGATTGAAAGCTGAGTGTCACAATTTGATAGGACTTCATGCCCAATGGAGCCGATAAGAAGCTCGTGAGACTATTATACTCCTCTCTCTTGGTTCAGGATCTGTATGAGTGTTCACACTTCTCATTTTCGTCACTTTGCACGGATGGCGACCCTAACTGAAAAGAGCTTTGGAGATTGACATAGTAGCTATCGCAGTGGCGATTGTTATATGGCAAATGTTCAGCGTACTAGGATTGCTAAATCCTTTGATAGTCCCCAGCCCGCTGGCGATCTTATTGAGTTATTCTACCTTAGCCAGCGGTGGAGACTTCGTCAGCAATTTTTCTATTACACTTTTCGAACTATTAGCAGCAACTGTGATTGTAGTCTCGATTGGACTCTTAGTGGGTTTTGCGATAGCTGCGCACGATATGACTTCCAGTGTGTTCGAACCGTTGATAATTGCAATTTTTGCAATTCCGTCAATTGTAATTTATCCGATATTCTTCCTAGTCTTGGGTTTAGGGCCCCTATCAAAGATAGCCTTCGGCGTGCTCGTAGGTGCATTTCCAATTATCCAAAATACAGTAGCTGCAGTGAGACAAGTTAGGCACGAGCATATTGTTGTCGGACGATCTTACGGAGCATCTCCGTTTGTGTTATTCAGAAAGATAATATTCCCTTCTACTGCTTCGCTCGTTATAGCTGGAATAAAGCTGGGTGTTGCTCTAACATTTATAGGTGTTATTGCTGGAGAGATGATTGCATCTCAAGCTGGACTAGGTTTTCTGATAACCATAAGCTTTGACAAATTTGAAATTGCATTGATGTATGGCATAGTTCTCATTGTAGTTCTCGTAGCTCTCTCCATCTACTACTTTCTTAATCTACTGGAAGATCACTACAGAATTGTAGGATACGGACAAGCGGTTTGAGTCGAGAGAAGTTCATTGTAGCCTTACTTCAGCTAGTATGTATCGGGGCCTTCCTCCTAGCTTGGCAAGAGATTGTAGCTCTTCATGTTGTAAGTTCATTGTTCATTGCTTCTCCGAGTCAGATTTTGAGCAATGGTGCAGCCTCTGTCAGTATGTTTCTTGAAAATATTAAGCCCACAATTTCTGAGATTGTTTTCTCCTTTGTCCTTGCAGTAGTGTTAGGTATCTTCGTCGGTGTTGTTATTGGATTCCAGAGAACTCTAGCGGAAGTTACTGACCCATTCATTTCTGCAGTGAATTCATTTCCGAAGATTACGATATTACCTGTGATAGTCGTGATTATGGGATTGGGTGTTGGGTCTATCGTTGTATATGCATTCATTGCTGCTTTCTTTCCAGTTCTAATGGGCATGGTAGGAGCCGTTTCGACAATTGACAATTCGTACATCAAATTGGCCAGGTCTTATGGAATAGCGCCTTCGCAACTGTATTCGAAAGTTGTGCTGCCAGCGCTATTTCCAGCAATACTCGCGAACATACGCATTGCATTCGTTCAAGTGATCATAGCAGTCCTGCTTGGAGAGATGTTTCTTCCAAGAGGTGGACTAGGAGGGCTAATCCTTCAATTGACCTACAAATTCGATGCAGTAAACCTATACGGCGTCACCGCAATAATCTCGCTCCTCACGATAGTAATCAATCTGTCCTTGTTATATTGGGAACGAGCTGTAGTCAAACGTAGGAAATAGCGATGTCAGACTTTTACCAACTCTGACATATTCTATTGTACTCCTTGAAACTCGGTCGTGTAAAGCTGGTCAGTGGGTGGCGCTGAACTAACAACATTCAGAGCTAGGAGTTGACTTCGAACTACATCAATACCTTGAATTATCTGTGGTGTAAAAGTCGAATTGGTCGAGAATTTTATTACTGTGAAGGTCTGCTCCATTGCAGTCGTCGATACGTCGAATGCCGGACCGGCAATAACCGCTGCTTGTTGAGGATTGGAATTGACAAAAGCTGAGGCCTTGTAATATGCAGTCAAGACTTTCTTCACGGTATTCGGATGGCTGGCTACAAATGATTTCGTAGCAAACACTGCTTGTTCGAGCCAAATCCCTTATGGAATGAATTGACCAAAATTAGCAAGTATCCTCACCTGATTCTTCTCAGCTAGCGTGTATGTCACTTCAGCAGTCCAGGCCAATGCCTGAATGGCTCCGGTCTTCAACGCGGCAATCTCTGCTGAAAGACCAGGAATAATTGCAATTTTGATATCTTTTCCCACGGTCCAATTTTCGGCCTTTGCAAGTGCGTAGATGAGCAAGACTTGAACCGAAGTCGGACCCACTGCCGCAATTGAACCACCCTTAAGCTGTGAGATATTGGTTATTGTAGAATTCGCGTTAACGGCCAGAAGAAAGTCAGGATACTGAAATTGTGGGCCGACCATTACTATAGGTACGCCACTTGCCATAGATTGAATTATTATCGCTGTAGAGCCGATGCCCATTTGAATTTGGCCAGAAGAAGCGGCTTGCATCATATCAGCACCTCCCGAAAATGGATCCCATGTGACGTTGACACCTTGACTAGAAAAATAGCTTTGATTAATGCCTACCACGAGCGGTGTATTCTCCGCCGTTGGACCCACTGGGGTCCCGAAAATAACATTCATTTTAGAGCTTGGTTTGGAAAGAAGTAGAAAACCACTTACAGCTGCTGCGGCTATGATGATTACGACGACTACTGAAACTGCTAGGATCTTACTAATTGCGCTACTCATGACCGAGATACGGCTTTGCACCGATGTAGCAACCTCAACTTAAATATTTGTGTTATCACTAGGTCCGATCGCCTCACAAATCTTCTCTATTGCCAATCTTGAATCTTACCTTTCTTTGATTGAACGAAGCTGATTCAAAGTTGAATATAATGTATCTTCAGCTAGATTGCCCCATATCCTCAAACTTAGGCGATGAAAGTGGATCCGGTGGAGCAAGTTTGAATGAGATCTTAAGTACTTGTTGTAGGAGATTAAAAACAGGTACGCATGATCAACTACGACATGAATGAAATGTTCCACATCGGTTCGAGTCAAAGTGACTCACGTCATCTAGCATTTGAAGAAATCCCTAAAGTTGGTAGCTGGTGAATATGATCTCAACCCAACTCTTGGCTGGCGCAGGCACTTTCCCGACCTTTGTTGCTGTCAGTCTAATTGATACAGCAGCCTCAATCATCTTACTCGTAGTAGTTATTGGAATTCTCTTAAGATACAACAAATGGCGGAAGGTGGCTCCGCCGAATTTCTTTGGAACAATGAAGCGATCACTTGGTTCCAAGTCAATAGTTGCGAGTTTTTTCTCCGAGATCGTGAATCGAGTTCTGCTTCAAAAGGATCTGATTCACAATGATAAGCTAAGGCGAGCCACTCACCTTGCCATGTTTTGGGGCTTTGTTGGGCTCTCAGTCACTACAATGCTTGACTACTTTTTCAACGAACCTGGTAACTTCATACCGCTATTCGGAGGTACCCTGAGCCCGATCCGCTGGCTAGGCAATGTTTCAGGAGCTGTCATGGTGTTCGGCGCCACGATAGCAATTGGAAGACTGATTTTCGTCTCGAGGTTTCGACGTGAGAGAACCTTCGGGGACGTTTGGTTCACAGTCTTACTCTTTCTAGCAGGAGTTACAGGATTCATTGCTGAGTATTGGGGCAATCTTGCTTATGCAACAAACCCCACAGTTTCGCCAGCCGCAGCATACAGTATTTCTCTTGCCGCGAGTCCTATGATAGTAATTCCCTATGGGATCCACCTAATTACAGTTTTGCTTCTTCTGGTGACTGCTCCCATCTCCGCATTCATGCACGCTGTGACCGTTCCATCGATGCGTTACGTAGACAAACTAGGGAATCTTCTAGCATTGAAGAGAAACAAACCCCTAAACGAAAACAGATCGTTGAAGGAAGATGCTCTCATGGACGATGTTGAACGCCACTCCGAGTAGTTTGTTCTAGAAGAACAGACCGCGTTACGAAGGAACGACTTGAGACTTGATTAGTTTCCACAATCTATTTGGGTCGATTGGCGTTTCAACTATCTTGATATTGAAAGAAGACAGAGCATTTTGAACTGCATTTGAGATCGCAGCCGGCACACCAATTGTTCCAGCTTCGCCTGCTCCCTTGAATCCGCCCAACATGAAAGGCGACGGTGTCTCGAAATGTGCAACGTCAACATTTGGGACGTCCAAGGAAGTGGGCAAGAGATAATCTATGAAACTTGAAGACAGTGGCTGACCATCCTTGTCGTACTGTAGTTCTTCATAGATTGTTCCACCGATTGACTGGGCGACACCACCATGAACCTGGCCATTCACAATTATTGGATTTATCACCCTCCCACAATCATGGACAACAACGTACTTCAGTACCTTGATCAATCCTGTTTCAGGATCTACCTCCACCAAAGCTGCGTGAGTTGCATTCGTAGTTGTTCCTGAAACATTGATCTTTCCGTCTTTGTCTGGGGAATTTTGGATATTTGGTGGTTCGTAGAAGTAAGTCGATTCGAGTCCTGATTCCATACCTTTCGGTAATCTGAAAGTTTCGTCATAGGCGATCCGCGCGATTTCTTTGAACGTAACACTCTTGTTTCTGTTCGCCTTTGAAACAAACTTTCCATCTTCCATAGTCAGATCATCATTATCTGCTTCAAGCAGGTGGGAAGCTATTTTGAACATCTTCTCTTTGATTCTTTTCGAAGCTCCCATCAGGGCAGCACCACAGACCACAGCGCTACGACTTCCGTAGTTTCCACTGCTGTAAGGAGTCGAGTCAGTGTCACCAAGCACTACGGAGACATCTTGTACCCCAACGCCGAACTCTTCGGCTGCAATCTGACAAAGAGCCGTCTCGATAGAAGTTCCTATCGAAGCAAGGCCTGTGGCAACGGTGACTTTGCCGTCAGGTTGAATTTTGACTGACACAGGGTCATGCGCTGTCCATCTCCGCGTCGCCCCGTAAATGGTTGGAACAGTAGTTTCAGTATTGCACGCAAACCCAACGCCTACGTACTTTCGTCTTTCTGATGAATGCTCCCGCGATTTCTTGAAATCATGGTATCCTACTAGTTCCGCAGCCTTGTCCAAACACTCGACATAGCTTCCGCTGTCATATATCGTACCAGTCGCGTTCACATATGGAAACTCTTCCTTTCGAATCATATTCATTCTCCGAATTTCCACTGGATCGAGGCGTAATTGTTTTGCTGCCAAGTCGACTAATCTTTCCATGACGAAAGTTGCTTCTGGTTGTCCAAATCCTCGATACGCTCCGAAAGGCGTTTTGTTGGTCACAACCCAATCGATTTCGAAATGATAATTTTGAATCCGGTACGGTCCAGGGAGCATCGAAGACGTGACCATAAGGGTACCGAAGACATTGTGTGGGAAGTATGTCAGAGCCCCTAGATCTGCTACAATTCTGTCTGATAATGCTCTAAAAGTGCCGTCTTTCGACAAAGCCAGTTTGACGTAATGAGTCTGGCTCCTAGAGTGACCTGACGCGAGGAAATGTTCCTGTCTTGTCTCGATCCACTTGACCGGCCTGCGAAGCAGTATCGAGAGTGCTGCTACGCTCACATCTTCAGGATATACATTGAGCTTTACTCCAAACCCCCCTCCGATGTCAGGAGCTATCACTCTCACTCTGTTCTCTGAAAGACCTAGTGCTTCTGCGAGCAGAGATTTATGAACGTGCGGCGCTTGAGTAGAGCTCCAGAAAGTCAGCGTCTGCGTTCCCTGGTTGTACTGAGCAACACAGCCACGGGTTTCCATAGGAACGCCCGCGTATCTGTGAACAAACATCCTCTCCTCGATTACTAAATCTGCGTTTTTGAATGCACTAGCAACATCCCCGTTGGAGAATTTCGCATTCATGAATCGATTACTGCCCCATTCCTCGTAGAGGACCTCAGCACTCGGTTCGAGAGCACTTTCTGGATCAACGACAGCAGGTAACTGTTCGTATTCGATCTTGATTGAATCTAAAGCATCTTCTGCGCTGTATCGATCTGTCGCCACTACTGCAACTATCGCATCACCCACCCACCTTACTTTCTTGCTAGCAAGGTAGTGATAGTACATCGGTTTGATTCCAGGAAATGGGATGTCGACTTTAATGGGTCTCGCAATTCTGTCAATATCCTTAGCAAAATATACGCCAAGAATTTTGGGATTCGACTTTAAAGCAGAAACATCGATAGATTTTATCTTAGCGTGAGCGTACGGGCTGCGCAAGAACGCGCAGTAAGAGACATTCTTTGGCGAAACATCATCGATATAGTTTCCCACCCCCATGACCGCACGAACATCCTCGCTCGGCGCGAGAGAGCTTCCGACAATATTTGTGCTCACAAAGAATCGACCGACTTGGAAACTGTTCAAGTCATCTATTAACTCTTAGGCGCAAAAGAAAAGCGTCAAAGACGCTGCTGATCACTCAGAACAACCTTTTGCAACCATCGAGGGATCAATGTTGCGACAATCTTCGCTGAGTGATACAGGTCAAGGCTAGATGGCTATCCCAAATAATCTTCTAGCCTTACCCTATTCAGGACATCATCTGGAGGGCCTGGTCTCCGGTACTTGTCGCCGACCTTTTGCGTGGCAAGTATTCCTAACTTACTTGTGACTAGCCTTTGATGGGCTGGAGGACCGGCCATCACGCCCATCGGGTCTAGATTATGCGTTCGCAAGGGCAAGAATTTGATAAAGTCGTCCTCATCACCTGCCCTCATGCATCTGGCCCACTCCACTTGATCGGCATTATGGACATCGATGTCCTCGTCAACTATGGTCACGTATTTGGCGAACACCGAAATATCCAGCCCCATCGTATAATAGAGCAGCCGAAGATCGTCGCCTTCGCGTTTCTTTTCCATAGAAACAACAAGGTGGAAAAGGTCGCTTCCCGCGTTGAAAGCAACATCCTTTACGGTTGGGAATTCTTGTTTCAGTTTTTGCAATACCCTCCCTTCCCATCCCCATCCAACTACTATTGAGAGTGTTCTATGTTCGTCGGACATCCCCGACATCAAAGTATGATAAATTGGATTACGCCTGTGAGTTATCGCAGTGCACTCAAATATTGGCTTGGGAGCTCTTTCTTCTCTGCAGTAATCTGTAAATTCAGCCATTGGTCCTTCTTCTTGTCTCTTGTTTGCAAGCATCTTCCCTTCCAAGACTATTTCAGAGCTTGCTGGTACTTTGAGGTCTATTGCATCGCAATCCACCATTTCGATTCCTTTTCCATTTAGAGCTCCGGCGACTTTGAATTCATCGACTCCTGTCATTGCGGCGTAGACGGCTGCGAGCTGAATTGCAGGTTGAGCACCGAAGCATATCGCTATGGGCATGTCTTCACCTTTCTCTTCATACCTAAGCAAGCGCTTTAGCGTGTCACTATGTGCACTGAACAGAGCTCCAGTTCTACTTGGTCCGTAAGTTTCAGGAGTTACCTGGCCCCTGAAGATTCCCATTCCATACTGGCCTGTGTCAGGATCCTTGCTCACCCATACTCCCGGAGTGATAAAAGGGCCTCTGTCTTCCATGCAGTGCCAGACTATCGGAAGCGTTTTTGAAATATTGATATCGGATTTTATTACGACGTCCTTAAGCGGAGAAGATTTGACTTCGTTAATTGGATATTTTTCTCTATTTCTTTCTGCTTCAAAGATTGCGTCATGAACTTTGATAGCACTTGCTCTTTCTGTTTCGCTCATCAAATAGCTCCTTCTAGTGCAGCCAGCCATTCCTCCAGGACCACTGCGACTCAACTTACTGAGAGTCTTGACCTCGCTAGGCGAAGGTTCTAGGCCGAGGCCCAGAGCAATTCGATACATTGAGCCGTAGACATTAGACATTAAGCTAACTCCAGGAAAGTTCTTCACATTTTCGAAAAGTATAGCCTTACCTAGGTCCTCTTCCACCTTCCTAATAACGGCAGGAAGCTCGAAATTTCGAGCGTCAACTTCCTTTTTTATTCTGACTAGTTCTTGCTTTTCTTCAAGCAGTTTGAGAAATTCACGTGCACTTGATACCAAAGTCACAGAAGCACTACGAAGTCATCAAAGATTGCTTCTATTAATTGTTTGTACTTTCGTATTTCAGAATGAAAGCTGTTTCAGCGAAATCTGTTTCGTGAGCCGATTCCAATTTGGAGAAAGCAATCTAGCGCTTCGAAATCTTAGAACTTACTTCTTTGTACTTTCTACAAGATTGGGAACTCTGAGAGATTCGTCTACCCGCTCTTTCGATGATCTCTTGTCTGACAAGTAAAGAACCTTGGGTTTAGTTCCTGCTTCTGCCCGCAGCGCAAACGGTTTCTCTTTGTCCAATCTATTTTCTAAATAGACGTACAGCCTGCTCTTCGGGTCGTCCCAATCACCGAATATACGGCATTCGGTCGGACACGAGACAACACAAGCTGGTTCCTTTCCTTCCTTTAGTCTGTGTTGGCACAAGTTACATTTCAGTGCCACTGGAAAGTTGATTCTCTTTCTAATATGATAATTCTCGTAGGGTGTTACATGGTCCTGGAAGTACGTTTTTAGCTCAGTTGGATAGTAGATTGCACCGTACGGACATGCTGACACGCATGCTTGAGCCCCACAACACTTGTCTTCGTTTACGATCACGATACCTTCGGGTGTTTTGCTTATCGCGTGACTCGGACATGCTTCCATACATGCAGGTTTTTCGCAATGCATGCAAAGTAGTGGAAGAAATTGTTTCTTCACATTGGGGTACTTGCCCGATTCTTTCATGTTGACTCGGGCAAACATAACATCTGGAGGAGTGCCTTGTTCTTGCTTGCAGGATTCGGTGCAAGCATTGCAACCGATGCAGTAGGCTGTGTCTATGATCATCCCAAGTCTTGTCATTGTTTAGCCTCCTGCAATTCTCGAGAGTATTTCCACCACGACAACGTTCTTTCTATTGTCGATAGTCGTATTCAGACTGTTCAGGCATTCGATGTTTGTTCCATCTACAAAAACACCGAATTTACCCTTCACAGAACCCTGTTCTATCAAGACATCAGCAAGAGATTTCTTTCCATCTTTCGTCCTTGTCTCCTGAAGAACCTCTCTTATTGTTGGATTGTTGCTCTGTATGTCCAATTCTTTTCTGAAGAATTTGAAAGCATTACGTGCCTCGCTGCTCGCAAGAGTAACGACCACGCGAGTACTCTGCTTTTCCTTCGTTTTCTGTCGTAAGCTCAATCTCATGCACTTTCGACCTTCACTTTT
Source organism: archaeon (assembly GCA_021806865.1). The sequence goes on along the minus strand of JAKAPU010000060.1, from coordinate 2,517 downwards.
GCGACAGTCTCAAAGACACCACTTGCAAGGTCGGTATAATCCAGACCGGCCGATAGAAATCTATTGTAGTTCACGCCTCCTGCTTTGGGTCCAAAGATATGCCTGCACCAATGCCCCATGTTTGTCATCGCAATGACTTCGGGGTGCACCCCTTCAGTTATCTTTGCCACAGCGGTTGCTTCTCCGAATTTGGAACTTATCTTAACTCTTTGTAGATCGCGGATACTGTGGCTTTTTGCTGTCTCTGAATTGATTAGAACGTAGGGAACCTCACTGTGTCGCATCATGACTTCTTGCAGCCATGGGTTGACAGTTGAATCGCTGAAAGCGTGTAACGCGCTCTTGTAATTGACAGCATAAAGGTCATGATCAGCATCATTGTGTATTGGGCTTGGCTTCCAAGTTGGTACCGGAAGATAATCTGAGATGTCAAGTGGTAATTTGTGATCAGAAATGAAATCATCCATTTTATATTTCACCTTCTGCATAAACTCATAGTATACAGGAATTCGCATATTGTTATAGGGCATGTACAACTCCTCAGGAGTTCGAAGCCTGACCATGTGACCTTTCTCTGCCACCTTTTCAAGGGACCATTCTTCTCCGAAGTTTGCTTTGAAATAGTGATCCAGAATCTCTTCAATACTGTGACGTTTATAGGGGTCGAGCAAGTATTCTGGTTTTTTGTACAATTCGAAGAAGTGATTCAGTACATCGTTCCACCTGTCCAAGAACTCCAATCGCTCGGCAAGTTCTGAGAGAATATCCGTTGCATCCCTCGTATCATATAGTGGTGGAACTACCGGCTGCCTCAGTCCTGGGCCTATAACAAAGGGTGCTTCGCTTTCACAAATGCTCCAAGATTCAAGATAAGTATGGTCAGGAAGAATCACATCAGCCCAGTCGGAAGATTCGCTGGGGTAGACGTCTACTGCTACCACGAACTTGAATTTGTCCATTGCCTGCATGACAGTCTTGGTTTCGGGCATGTTGTAAGGCGCGTTGCAGTGAAGAATGAACAGAGAATCTGGCTCGTAGTTTAGCCAGTACTTTTGAGGCTCCAACACAGTATGCGCGCTCAGATGACCGCCACCAAAGTGACCTTGACCAACGGGTGTCAACTCTATGAGATTGGTTGTGTCTGGTGGGAACCTAGGCTCGAAGGACCATTTTTCTATCGGATTTATAGGCATCGCGTGATGCATTCCATCTTCTCCAGGCCATATTGCAAGATTTCCAAAGACGGAGACACCCAAATGCCCTCCCGGCGCGTCAATATTCCCGATTAGTGTGTTGACGAGTTTGAGTGACATGTTGTCAAGTACGCCGTGCTTGTGCGACTGCGCACCCCTGTAGTATTGAAGGCAAGCTGGTCTTAGTGGGTAGGTCTTACCGCCGATTTCAATGGTACTGCCAATCTTCGCTTCTTCGACATAGCGTTTTGATAATGAGCGGATGAGTCTGGCAGGAATAGTTGTGATCTCTGACACCTTCTCCGGTGTCCATTGCTTTATCTCATCCTTGAGGTATTGAAACGCTGGCCTGTAGCCGTCGTATTCTCCCTCAAGCGCGTAACCCTTTATGGATGGATCGTCGTAAACTTTGGGCCTTTGATCAACAGGATCCCAAACAAATGGCTTTTTCGAAGAAGGATCACGGAAGAAAAGCCCGTCGCGACCTACGAGACACGGCCCATTAGTATAGCGCTTAATGTAGTCAACATCAAATCTGTTGAGCTCGAATAGTAGCACGTACATCATGCCTAAAGCGAATGCGCCGTCTGTTGCAGGTCTTATCGGCACCCAGAGATCTGCCTTTGCCGCGGCTACGCTGAGTCTTGGATCGACCACAACTAATTCCATACCTCTCCTCCTTGCGTCAGCCATTCTCTTAGCAGAACCAGATAGATGGAGATGTGCTTCATAACCGTCTGACGCCCCCACCATTATGAGATAGTTGCAATAATTGAGATCCGGGAAAGTGGCGAATGAGCCATCAGTCATCGCGTTTACTGGATGGTATGCTGAACCACAGTACGTCCCATGGGCGGTGAAGTAGTTCATTGTGCCAAATGACATAGGCCATCCCCAAGCCCACATCCTCTGAAAGTCAGCGATTGCAGTGACGAGTTTTCTCGGATCTTGTTTCCTTAGTGCTCTAAACCTTTCCTCAACAACTCCGAAAGCCTCCTTCCAAGAAACCTGCTTCCATTCAGGATCTACTGTAGGACCCCTCTTTTTGCTTGTTCTAATGAGTGGTCCCTTGAAACGGGTGGGATCATAAAGTTTCATTATGCCGGCGTTACCTTTTGCACACAGTTTTCCCAAATTATCAGGATCATCAGGATTACCTTCTATTTTGACAACAACACCGTTTACGACATGCGCCCTTATTCCACATCCGTGAATGCACATGTAACACTGAGACGCAACCCAATGGTCTTGTTGTGTGATATTCGCCGTTCTGATTACCTCTTCGTGTGCAAGGTGATATAGGTTCTTTTCGGGTTTTAAGACT
>JAKAPU010000285.1 GCA_021806865.1 archaeon | reverse complement strand
TCGTTGTTCAGAGCACCTATCCGCCGGTTGACAAGCACTTTATGCAGATTTTGCTCCTGTCCCACAAGCTCAGCGAAGAGGGTGCTGACGTCCATGCAGTCGTCCCATACCTCGGATATGCAAGGCAGGACAAGGAATTCCTGAAGGGAGAGATTGTGAGCCTGGGAGTGATTGCGCATCTGCTCCGCTCCGTCGGAGTAAAGCGACTGGTCACGGTGGACATTCACAGCATGCAAGGTCTCGGCCTCTTTTCCTTCCCTGTTTACAGCACTTCCGCCATACCGCTTCTTGCCGAGTATGTGAGCAACAATTTCGAGCTTCACAATCCGATAGCCATCTCTCCCGATTTTGGCAGCAGTACTAGGGTCGAGGCTTTCGCGGCCGTTTTGAAGTGTGACCACATTTCCTTCAAGAAAACCCGCGATCGTGTCACCGGCGAGGTAAAAACGGAGGAGGTCAAGCTCGACCTTCGTGGAAGAGACGCTGTTATCATCGACGACATGATTTCAACCGGCGGAAGCGTTGTGAAGGCCGCTCAACTCCTGAAGAAGAACGGCGCGAGAAAAGTAATCGCAACTTGCACGCACGCGGTTCTCATCGGGGGAGCGGCCGACAAGTTAAAGGCCGCAGAAGTGGATGAGATAGTCTCGACAAACACGATTCCAACAAAGTACAGCAAGGTAGATGTTTCGCCTCTGATCTCCTCTTATTTTGAGACTCTCTGATCCACGCAGTACATGGCCAACTTTTCGATGGCTGACCAGTTCGATAGAACCTTGTCTAGTGGATCACTGTACGTACTCTCGGGAGAAGATCTCACTCTTCCCTTTGCAGAAATCCGCGCTCTGATCGAGTCCTATGCTCCTGCTGCGACATGCAATCAGTTAGGACAGCGCATAGTAATCTCCGATCTAGAAGACAGTGAGCTCATCGATAGGATAACACGGAGATCGGCGTATTGCCGCTTCGGAGGAAGGTTCCTGTCATCGGGAGAGAGCTTGGGGCGCCTGGTGGAAGAGGAATTCCCTTCAATCAATCAAGGCCAGACCTACGCTGTTTCGAGTCATTCGGTCGACAGAAGTGTATGCGGTGATCTCGGCGCAATAATCAAGAGCAAAACAGGAGCAAAGGTTTCACTAGAAGCTCCCAGCCTCTTGTTTCAACTCGAAAAAGTAAATGACCAATTTGTCCTCGGTGTGTCTGATCAGGGATACAAGAAATTCGCTTGGCGCGAGAGAAGGCCGAGGGCTAGGAGATTTTTCCTTCCGTCTGCGATCTATCCCAAACTTGCTAGGTTTCTCGTGAACCTCTCGAGAGTCAGAGAGGGCGAGTGCTTTTTGGACCCTTTTTGCGGAACTGGTAGCCTTCTGATCGAAAGCAGTGTGATGGGAATCAGGACTCTGGGGATAGACCTGACGCGATGGATTGCTCGCGGTGCCCTTCTCAACCTGAAGGGATTTTCGCTTGACTTTGAAGCAGTGATTCGGGCAGACTCTACAAATCATCTTCCTGTGCGAGGAATCGATGCGATTGCAACCGATGTCCCCTACGGCAGGGCATCATCGACCAAGGGCAAGGATACGGCACAGATAATTGAGGAGTTTATTCGCTCGGCAGCAGAAGCTCTTGAACCGACGAATGCAAGGCCAAAATACTGCGTGATCATGCACCCGTCCACCGTCGAACTCGTCTTTGACAGAAAGTTATTTCAACTCTGCGAGCAGCATAAGATGTACGTACACAGAAACCTGACTAGGGCGATCAGCGTACTCAGGCGAACCCATTGACCGATTTCAAGATACATTTACTCGGAACCGCATCCTCCGTCCCCACAAGAGACAGGGCACTTTCGTGCGTTGTGATAAGCTACGAAAATGCGCTGATCTACTTCGATTGCGGCGAGGGAAGCCAGAGATCCGCGATAGTCTCTGGACTAGGTTTCAACAAAGAATGCCAGATTTTCGTAACACACATGCACGGAGATCACGTCGTCGGTCTCCTTGGACTGCTCCAGACGATGTCCATGTACAGAAGGCAGAGGGAGCTTCAGGTCTTTGGGCCGAAGAACATCATAGAGTTCGTCGTCGAGAATAAGAAACTGCTCAATTTTGGAATAACCTTCGACGTCGGAGTCAAAGAAGTCAGGGCAGGGAGAGTGTTTCAAACCAAGCAGTCGAAGTACAGGGTTCTTGCGGAGAGGTCGGAACACTCGACTCTCTCGTACTCATACGTATTCGAGGAGAAGGAAAAACCAGGAAGATTCTATCCAAAGAAAGCACTAAAGCTCGGAGTACCGGAGGGACCGCTCTGGTCGCAGCTCCAGCACGGCAAGAGCGTGAAATCGAGCAATGGAAAGGTCGTAAAGCCCGAGGATGTCTGTGGCCCACCAAGGAAGGGCAAGAGGATAGGAATATCTGGAGATACACGCCCTAACAAAAGGCTCAAGAACTTCTTCAAGGGCTGCGATGTTTTGATCTTTGATTCCACTTACTCTGATGAGCACAAGCAAAACGCGGTTGAAAACATGCACTCTACCGCGAGGGAAGCAGCTGTGCTAGCAAGGAGGGCGCGTGTGAAGCAACTGATATTGACCCACTTTAGCGCCAGGTACACTGATGTCTCCGCACTCGTAAGTCAGGCGCGTGAAGAATTTCCAAACACGATTGCAGCTAGCGACTCGATGGTCTACGACGTCTCTGCTCCTTCAAAGCCGTAAGTGAGCCATATTATAACGTCCTGCAGGTGCTCGGATCTTATCCGCAAAACAATCGGACCGAGTGCAGACTCGCTGGGGTCGTCGCAGAGTGCAGCTACCCCGGCGGT
>JAKAPU010000284.1 GCA_021806865.1 archaeon | reverse complement strand
ACCCGCCCGAGTATCCAGAAGCACTTGCCTGCTGTATTATTCCAGAGTATGTCGTGTTAGATCCCGAAATGAGCATTGCGTGATTGAATGAGCTTTGAATCGAGCTCGGAGAAGTAATGACAAGCATGATTACAAACAATGCAGTTACTGCGAAGAAGATCATCATAGATATCCGCTGGAACCAAGCAAAGGGCCGCAGACCAAAGAGAGCAATCAGAGTACCTGCCGCGATTATTACGAGAGAAATTGGAAAACCGAGTCCAGGCGAACTAAATGAAGAAGCGAGGTTAATCAGACTTGAGTTGTTCAGAGTTGCGCCAAGCGAGAAAGAAAATTGTGACAACGCAATCGTGATCGCATAGTATGTGGGAAGTCCAAGTCCTCCAATGACGGAGGTCACAAAGAGGAAGACAAATTGTATCGATCCGTAGAATGGACCGAGTATCCTTGTGGACCACACATAGTCCCCGCCGCTGCGCGGTAGCGCTGCGGAGAGGATTGAATATACTGCGGCCATCGCAAACGCAGGCACGGCTCCAAGGGCAAAGACGATAATCAGGTTTGCTCCTGGGAAAAAGAATGGAGCAAAAAGGGCAGTCAGTACAAAGCTGTTGAGGAAGATAATGATCGACTGTGAAACTATGAACTGGTCGAAAAAGCTGAGGCTCCTTACGAGTCCGGTAGATTGGCGAACAAACACCTGCTTACCCTGCTCGGTCATTCTGGGTTCGTATAATCGGCGAAATTGTATTGCTTATTAGCGTGTGAATAGGCGCACAAAGAGCGCCAATTGTCGCTTGCATGCGTGCGATTCAGTCGAGTTGAGGCGATTTGCTTTTCTAGACATCACGCGAAAAAACTATTTCATTCGCGGTGGCAATGTCTTGAGCTATTGTCCTGCCTGTGGCGCTGAGAATCCGAGAGACGCTGCCTACTGCGAGTCATGTGGTTCTAGCCTAAGGCCAGCAACAGAGGAATTTACCAAACCAGATCATGGGAAATGCTCATACTGTGCTAAGCCTTTCGTGGGTGATGACGCTTACTATTTCCGCTGTAGATACTGCGGAAAAGACTTCTGCTACGAGCACAGGCTCCCAGAAAACCACCTTTGCAAGAGCAGCCCGATCCGAAGGAACATACCTTCGACGGCTGCTCCTTACTATGCCTCTTCAGGCGGTGGATACTACACAAGCTCGAGCTCCGGACGTGGAGGATTCGGTTTCAGACTTTCAAAGCAGGGTAGGAACCTTGTGATAGCGATAGTTGCGGGACTCCCGATTGGATTCCTGCTGTCTTTGATATCACTGAGTAACGGCTTGAACCTTACATTCTACTTCACTCAGTATAATGCTTTTGTCTATGGTGGATGGCTTCCCCCGCTCCTCACATCCATGATAGTAGTGTATCCTGGAATTCCAGGATTGGAGGATGTTTTCTTCAACGCAATATTTGTGATCTTTGTGGACAGATTGCTTGCTGCAACTTATTCACCAAAGCAGTACTATGCAGTCTTTATCATAGCAGGGTTGGCAGGCAATCTCCTGAGCCTTCTGGGCGGTCCAAACATCTTGAGCTTCGGAGCTTCGGGTGGCCTGTTTGGACTAATAGCGGGCGCAGTAGCTTTGGATTATGCAATTTATAGGAGAGTAAACACGAATCTCTTGGTCTGGTTCTTGATTGTTTTCATATTCAGCAGTATTGCCGTTGGCGTGAACGTTCTAGCTCATTTAGGCGGCGCCGTGGTGGGATTGATCGCGGGATACGTGATTGGAACATCAAGGAGAGGGCGGGGTCGCGTATTTTGAATTCTATGTCTTCAGCGAAAATAAGGACACTTTGACCTTATGCGACATTTCGACCCGACTACTTTCTGGCACTTTCATCATCAGTTTTGAAACCTCCTGCAAGTTGTTGGAGTTGTAGTAAATTTCGACCCTTTCTTTGATGACAAGGACCGAGTTCTCCTCTAGGACAAACATGGGTCTGTTTCTCTTCCCGAGATACAGAAGTCTCACCCTATCCTTCGAATACAGAAGCACTTTCGAGTTTTTGGGAATCAGAAGTGAAATGATGCCATAGTCACCCTTTTCAAGTCTAACAGAAACAAAATCTTCTGTACCCTGTCTTGCGATTTTATTCTTTTGACATGCTTCAGAGATCGCGCTTTGAATCTGCGAGGTGAGGTCGGAGAGAGCGCACAACAAGAATACACAGTTTGTTCAATATTCTGGTAACGTGAATACTTTTTCAGTCAGGCAAAAAGGAATTATTCGGATGTGTGCAAGGTTTGTCGGAGCTTTCCTACATCCTCGTGTGCAAGGCAGCGAGAGTATTTGTCTTCGGCCTTGTGAGCATCATCACTCCAATCTACGTTGGTCTTCTGGGGTACTCTTCACTTTACGTGGGAATTGTCCTGATGACGATGATTGCGGGTAACATTTTCTCCAATTTGCTCATCATCTGGTACGGAGACTACATCGGAAGAAAGCGGATTCTGATCATCTTCAGTTTCCTCATGTTTGTCTCTGGAGTAATTCTGTACTCGACTACGGCTCTTCCTCTGATACTGGTTGGAACTTTCATAGGAAACATCAGCACCACAGGAACTGAGTCAGGTCCCTTCCAGTCGATAGAGACAGGTATTCTACCCTCCATCGCGGGTGAGAAGTACGGCCGGGCATTTGGAGTTTACAACACTCTGGGGTACGCTGCATCGTCTATCGGGGCACTCGCGTCATCGATCCCGTCGTTGTTTCACAACAGCTTCAGCGTTTTTCACTATCTCTACCTGGTCTACGGTTTCGTAGGGTTACTTCTTCTTGTTTTTTAAATAAAACTTAAA
>JAKAPU010000059.1 GCA_021806865.1 archaeon | reverse complement strand
AAATCGCTAGTATTCACAAGACGAGCTTCTAGTATTCGATAACCCCCTCAGTAACATTATTAATGGTGAAACAAAAGTTGGGATTTGCGCACAAAGCGAAAAGGCAAGATTCTCTTGGAGAGACAAGATCCAGCAAATCTGGCAAGGGCAAGAGCCAATTGATGTCTCGTCTCGCATAGTGCACGGTGCCGTCTCCAATGCAGGATTCGATGCAAGTTCCAAGCAAGTTGCATGATTACTACTCTGTAACAAAGCCGAATGTGATCTCTCTACTTGTCTTCACCGGAGCAGCCGCGTATGTTGCAACTGTTGGAAGAGGCATCAACCCGATAGCTCTTGTCGCAGTAATAGTGTCGGTGTGGCTGGGATCCGCAGCCGCCAACACGGTGGGAAGCTATTTCGACAGAGACATCGACGCAATAATGAGCAGGACGAGAAAGAGGCCGATTCCAACAGGGCGAATTCCAGCTGACAAGGCGTTCGCTTACGGGATTGCGTTACTCGCTGCAAGCTTGGTCATCTCGTATGCCTTCCTCAGTCTGTACAGCGCGATCGCAATGCTCGCTGGTTTTCTTGATTATACCATGGTTTACAGTTACATTCTCAAAAGAAGGAGCTGGTCAAACATCATACTAGGCGGTTTCTCCGGTGTCATGCCGGTTCTGGTCGGATACTATGCCGCTGCAAAACCTGTGATACCGTTCAGCGCTGCACTGTTCATGGGGTTTTTGGTGTTCTTTTGGATTCCAGAGCACATCTGGTCTCTTGCGATTAGGTTCAGAGAGGATTATGCGAATGCAAAGATTCCAATGTTACCCGTTATCGTCTCAGAAAAGCGCTCTGTTCAGATAATCGCGGTAACTACTATTATCATGATAGGTTACAGCCTTCTTCCAATTTATTTCACGAACATCGGGTTCCATCTTATCTACATTATTACCGCAGTTATCTTCGGAGCGTTGATGCTTGGCATCAACATCTGGCTCTTAAAGGAGCCTTCAGCAGCAAGGGCCTGGACAGTCTTCAAGATATCTTCTCCGTATCTTTTCTTCATCTTTATTGGCATAATGGCGGATGTTTTAGTTTACTATCACTGAAGTAATAAAAGCAAGGAAAATCGCGCCTAGTTTCGGTCAATGAAATTCCTTGACTAGCCTGTTTTCTAATACCGAAAGGTTTTCGCTTTTCGGGGATCTACACCTGAACAACAGGCAGTTTGCGATCGCCTGCGAGGAAAGCGGAACAGATGCTGTAATCTTTCACTTGAATCAGGATTCGCTTTCAGGAGGCAGGTTCGGTGGGCTGGAACTTGAAGAGGATTCGATCAAAGACGCTCTGAGTATGCTGAAGGTTCCAGTAGGTATAAGCATCGGCGACGCAAGACAACTCTTGGAAGATGAATGGGAAACCATTGTCTCTCTTGGCTTTTCATTTGTGAACATGTATGCGCATCATCTGCCCTCATACCTTTGGCGCGACTCGCGTGTTGAGAAGATCGTCTCGATCGGCCCAGGCTACATCCTTGAGCAGGTAAAGGCGCTCTCAGAGTTCGAACTGATTTCAGGCATCGTTGCTGCTCTGACGCCCAATCAGGGAGTAGGAATGCCATTGACTCTTCTAGATATTACAACGTTAAAGCTGATCTCTCGTCTCTCCGTCAAACCGATCTTTGTTCCAACACAAAGAAAGATACTGCCTCAAGACATGCCTCTGCTCGTTGAGCAAGGCTGTAGAGGACTTTTGATCACAAGCACAGTGTACGGAGACACTGAACAAAGCTGTCGAGAGCAAATACTCCGCTACAAAGAGGCGATCAATAGATTGTCGCAAGTCAATTCTCCACAAACTTTTACTAATTAACTCAGAAACAAATTCACCAAATGCAAAACCGCCCAAAGGCCTTGATCCTAGCAGGCGGCATGGGAACCAGGCTCCAGCCCTACACGTTCTTTGTTCCCAAGCCAATGCTCCCACTCGGAGACAAACCGCTGCTCGAGCATCTGATTCTGTGGCTAAAGCAAAACGGAGTGTCGGATTTCGTGCTTTCCGTAAGCTACCTGAGGAGAACAATAGAGTCGTACTTTTCTAGAGGTGCGGAATGGAAGGTTAGGATCTCATATGCTAGATCAGCTACTCCTCTGGGAATCTCAGGACAGATATTGAATGCGAAGGACAAGCTGCCTTCCACTTTTTACCTTCTTTACGGTGATTCAGTCTTTGACTTTGACATAACGAAAATGCTGGAATTTCACAGAAAAGCAAAATCGCAACTCACGATGGGGCTCGTGAACTACTCGCAGAAGCTAAAGTATGGTCTGATAGAGCGGGACAAAGATGGCAGAGTGACCTCGTGGAAGGAAAAGCCGGAAGTTGGCGGATTGATCAATGTTGGATGCTACATCGCCGAACCTACCCTGTTTGACTACATTCCCAAAGGGAAGATGTACGGCTTTGACAGCGTTGTTAGGGACATGATGAAGGCCGGAGAGGTGGTTTCTTCGTATGTGATAGAAGGGCAGGAGTTCATCGACATTGGCGATGAGCAATCATACAGGAGAGCCTACGATAGGTTTCTGGATAAGATGGGAAAGGTCCTTTGAAGGCCGATGTGCGACTTACGGTCTATGAATCAGATAGAAGAGTCAATTTACAACCACTGACGCTAACGAATGCAACGTTCGATCTGATGCTAGGCTCGTGCACTATCCTTGAGCGAATCGAACGCTCACTCGGCAGAAAGGCAGAATCCCTGTTTGTTCCACAGTATCTTGCGGACGTTGTGCGGGAGAAACATCCAGGTGTTGCAGTCAATGAGCCTGTCGACAGTCCAACAATTGCAGTCAATTCTTTGCTTGCACCGAACGCAGAACTGCACAAAGAGATTTTGAGAGATGCTTCAGCCAAGGACACTGTTTTTGTAGACTCTGAGGGCGAACCCGTCTTTTCAAAATTAGAGCAATTTGATACGACAGGCTTTGCAAAATTAAAACAAAGAAAGCCACTCAGAAAGAGTATCTCAGACCATGCTCTAATAAAGTTCCCTTGGGAACTGGTTTCATATAACGCGCAGGTACTCATACAGGATTTCGCAGACACAAAGCCTTCATTGACAACGCTAAAGCGAGTTGAAACTAGAGGAAACAGGATTTCAGTTTCTGATTCAGCAGATTTGGAGCGGAATGTCACTCTCGACTCGCGATCCGGGCCTATAATCATTAGCGACGACGCAGAAATCCAAAGCTTTTCGAGAATAGATGGACCGTGCTACGTTGGCAAAAAGTCCAAGGTAAAGTCTGCCTTGATCAGGGAGGGCACAACGATAAGCGAGGAATGTCGCGTTTCGGGAGAGATTGAAGAAAGCATAATCTCAGGTTACACTAACAAAAATCACGATGGATTCATCGGCCATTCGTATGTAGGAAGCTGGGTGAACCTCGGAGCTATCACAACGAACTCTGATCTCAAGAACACATACGGCACGATTAAAGTGAAGATTGGAAAAGACACCGTGGACACCGGCTCAATAAAGGTAGGCTGCTTCATTGGTGATATGTGTAAGACCTCAATCGGAACGATGCTCTTCTCGGGCAAATCTTTCGGAGTTTCATCCCAGCTTTTCGGCACCGTCGCCGAGAATGTTCCCTCGTTCACTTTCTACGCCAAATCACTCGGCGCAGAATCCAAAGAGTTTGAGTTGGAGAGCGCGGTTGAAACTCAGAAGCGCATGATGCAAAGGCGAGCGGTACAAGTAACTTCTGCGTATCTGTCCATGATCAAGAAGGTTTTCGAAATGACGAGAAAGGACAGAGTTCTAGCCAAGGTTAAGAAGGGCAAGTTTGTGATGTAAAATGAAAACAATGAAAACTTCAGCAAGGGATGCGAAGAGGATTTTGGCAAGCGCATCGAAGATCGACAAGTCCAACCTGCGCGCCGATTTCGACACGTGGCCATCACTTTCAACGAAGAGCTGGAGCGAAGCAAATCCCCCGCTGCTGGACAAGAAGTACGAATCAATACTGTTCGCTGGTCTGGGAGGATCAGGAATCATAGGAGAGGTCATGTCTGACCTTGCAGCGGAGTCGGGTTTGGTTCGGATTGAGACATTAAAAGACTACCATCTCCCAAAGTACGTCGGCCCAGAGACGCTGGTCATTGGAGTTAGCTGCAGCGGAAACACCGAAGAAACAATCTCTGTAGTAATGGAAGCCAGAGCGCGCAACATAGATGTCTGCGCATTTGGATCGGGCGGATTCCTTGAGACAATTGGAAACAAAAACGTGCGATTTACAAAGACCTCCATGCTCAAAGTTCCGAGATCTTCCTTTCCAGGTTTGTTTTTCCCAGTTCTAAAATTCATGATGCAGAATGGATATCTTGCTTTGAGAGATAGCGATGTGCAGGAGACTCTGGCCATTCTTGAGGAGGCAAACGCAACCGCCCTATCTTCCAATCCCAATACAAACTCTGCTCTAAAGCTCGGCCTGCTGCTTGGACAAAGAGGCGTGTTTCCACTGGTGTATTCATCGAGGCGAACAAGATCTGTAGGATTGAGGTTCAGGCAATCCATAAATGAGAATGCAAAGTTGCACGCCTACGACGGCGTGATACCCGAGCTCTGCCACAACGAAGTCGTTGCCTGGGACTCGATCCGCGCCTCCGCAAGAAAACAGCCGAGGACTGGAAGTTTTCTCACCGTGAATCTTAGATTTGAGGACGATCCGGAGGAGCTGAAGACAAGGTTTGACATTGTGGAAAACATCGCAAAGAAATCCGGGGCAGCGACGTTCAACGCGCCGTACATGGGCATCTCTTATCTCGCAAGGATGATGTCCATGCTTTACCTGCTGGATTACGCGACATATTACGCTGCTCTGGCCAGAGGGATCAACCCGATTGTGACTCCATCGATTGATCTTCTCAAGACTCAACTCAAAGAACGCCTCAACTATCTCACGCGTTTTTCCTCGCAATGATTCACACTTTTTAGCAACCTCTGACGAACAAATTAGTGGAGAGTAGACAGTATGCAGGCAGTGGTCATGGCTGGAGGAGAAGGCTCTAGACTCAGACCACTGACATCGACGAGGCCGAAGCCGCTGGTTCCAGTAGTAAACAGACCGATTTTGTGGCACGTACTTCGTCTCTTGAAAAGACACGAAGTCACTGAGTGCTACATCACTCTGCACTATCTTGCTGAGCAGATCACTACCGCTCTTTCAGGCCTTGGCGATTTCGGAATGAAGATCAACTATTCATTCGAGGATACACCCTTGGGCACCGCGGGCTCTGTGAAGATACTAGAGAGCCAGCTAAAGGACACTTTCATTGTGATATCGGGAGATGTCATGACAGACTTCGATCTTTCCGAGCTTATTGCATTTCACAAAAAGCGTGGCGCCATGGTGACGATTGGTCTCGTGAGAGTTCCAAATCCTCTCGAATATGGCGTTGTCCTAACTGACGCAGAGGGAAGAGTGAAGAAATTCCTCGAGAAGCCCAGCTGGTCGGAAGTTTTCAGCGACACGGTGAACTCTGGAATATACGTCATAGAACCTGAAGCACTGACCGGCGTAGACACCGACCGTCCTTTCGATTTCTCAAAAGAGTTATTTCCAAAGCTGCTGAAAGCTGGTGAGCCTATCTACGCACTCCCGCTGGAAGGTTACTGGTGCGATGTGGGCATGCCGGCACAGTACATCAGCGCCCATCACGACATACTTTCTGGTAAGACAAAAGTGGAGATCCCCGGAAAACAAGTCTCCGACAAGGTCTGGCTGGAGGAAGGTGTCGAAGTCCATGCAAACGCGGAGCTCTCCGGACCCTGCTTGATTGGGGCAAAGACCACGATTGCAAATGGTGCCAGAATCGGGTCGATGACATGCATTGGCTCTAACGTTACTATTGAAAAGGGAGCCATAATTTCAAGGTCGGTGATCTACGATTTCGCGTACGTTGGCAGAGAATCTGAAGCCAAAGGTTGCGTACTAGGCAAAAACACAGTTCTCCGCCCCAGATCCAGAGTTTTTGAAGGCGCAGTCATAGGAGACGGGACACAACTGGGATCAGGCGCAGAAGTGTCGCCGGGAGTCAGAATCTGGCCCGACAAGAACATCGAAAGCGGCTCCCTGGTCAGGTCAAACCTCGTTTGGGGACTCAACTGGCAGAAAAGCATCTTCAGCAGCAGGGGAATTCTTGGCATTTCCAACGTAGAAATCACGCCAGAGACCACGGCAAAACTTGGCGCGGCTTTTGGGACATTCTACGGATCGAGAGGAAAGATCGTCGTAGCAAGAGACACACTGCGCTCCTCCCGGATGCTCAAAAGATCCTTCATTGCGGGATTATTGTCCACTGGAAGCACCGTGTTCAACCTCCGCGCGGCTCCACTCCCTCTAGCGAGGCTATCAATTTCTGCTAACAAACTGGAAGGAGGAGTGTATTTCGGGGCTGATCCCGTAGAGTCGGACTATTCGATTGTACAGTTTCTGGATTCAAAGGGTTTCAACATAAGCGCGGATGCTCAAAAGAAGATCGAAAACATACTCTTCAAGGAAGAGATTCACAGATCTTCGTCAGAGGAGCTCTCGGACATTTTCTATCTGCCTCAAGCTGCGGATGCGTATGAAGAGATAATCATTCGTAACGTTGATTCGAAATCTATTGCTGCGAGCAGGCCGCGAATCGTCGTTGATTGCGCCCTGGGTCCAGTCTCTGCGACCGCTCCACAGATTCTCTCAAAGATGGGATGTGAAGTAATAAGCCTCAACTCGAGCAGCGGAACCTACTCAACGACTCTCTCTGTTGCCAGCAGCGCCACCAATCTCAAGGAAATTGTGACCGCCGTCAACGCAGTCGCCGGATTCAGATTTGCTGGTGCAGGCGATACGGTCCGAATCGTGGATGAAGCAGGAGAAATGCTGAGCGGAGATGAATCGCTCGCACTCGTCACTGAGGTCATGATGCATCTGCAGCCGGGCAACGTCGCCGTACCGCTAAGCTCATCGGGTCTAATCGAGAACATTGTGGAGAAGTATGGTCACAAGGTGAAGAGGCTCAGAACAGAGCCACGTGCTCTGATGGAGGCTGTGGGTTCGAAAGCCGTTTCTTTCGCTGGTAATGACGCAGGCGAGTTCATTACATCAAGCGAACTTCCTTTCCCCGACGGATTGCTTGCGGCAGCCAAGATTGTCGAGTACGTCGCAAGAACGGATGCGAAGATTCACAAGATAAGACAGGAAATCTATCAGCCAAGGACCGCACGCGGCGTTGTTATGGTGCCATGGAACGAGCGCGGAAGAATCATGCGCAGGCTCGCGACAGATTATGGAGAAAAGAGAGTAGAGACCTTGGAAGGAATCAAGATTTTGGTTGATGAAGGATGGGTTCTGATTAACCCGAGCACGGACGAGCCAGTCTTCGAAATTGTTGCGGAATCGGTCAATGCACAATCTGCGACGAGCATGCTTCAGGAATTCCAGAACAGAGTTTCGGAGATTGTCAACAGAAGCGATTCGACTTCTTGATTGTTCAAACGCGTAGAATCACCATAAATTGATTACACTTCAAAAATTCGATAAGCGCAGGAGCCCATTACACACTATTGCCTTCTGACGTACAGACAGGAGAAAATGCTCACAAACTTCGTGTCCTGATGCTCACCTGGGAATATCCCCCGAGAATCATAGGCGGCATCTCGCGCGTCGTTGAAGGATTGTCCAAGGCACTGGTCAGACATGGTGTCGAAGTCCACGTCATAACAACCGAAATGACCGGCGCATCTATGGAAGCAAACGACGAAGGAGTCTTTGTCCACCGAGTGCAAGTTGAATCTCCGGCTCCCAATTTTCATTCTTGGGTCCTTATGATGAACCACTATTTTGCCAAGCGAGCCGGCCGACTCAGCCGCGAATTCGGAAGATTTGATATTGTTCACACTCATGACTGGTTGACACTTCCTTCGGGCACAGAGACCAAGTCCTTTCTGGGTGACACCATGGTTACCACTCTGCATTCCTTGGAATTCAAGCGAAGCGGAGGAATAAACACTCCGGAAAACCAGATGGTCGACAGCTTCGAATGGTGGTCCACCTACGAATCGGCCGTGGTGATTGTGTGCAGCGGTTCGATGAAGTTTGACGCGCAGAGTCAATTCAAAGTGCCCGAAGAGAAGATATGGGTCATACCGATAGGAATAGATCCCCGCCGATTTGATCGAAGCCCCAATCGCGACGAAATCAGAGCACTACACGGAGTGAAAAGACACGAAAAGTTGATCGTTTTCGTTGGCAGGTTGACGAGCCAGAAAGGATGCGAGTATCTGATTAGGGCACTGCCATACATATCAAAATACCATAACGTAAAATTGCTGGTGGTGGGCGACGGGTATATGCGTCCTGAGCTAGAGAAAATTGCTTCATCCACCGGCGAAAGCTGGAGAACCAGGTTTCTCGGATTCCTTCAAGACTCTGAACTGACCGACTTGCTGCTCTGTTCCGATGTCATGGTCATTCCCTCGGTATACGAGCCCTTTGGAGTTGTTGCTTTGGAAGGAATGGCGGCGGGCGTGCCAGTGATTGCTAGTAATATCGACGGGCTCGCGGAAATCATCCGTCACGAGGAAAACGGGCTTCTTACATACCCCCGCGACAGCTCTTCTATTGCGTGGGCTGTTTCTAGAATACTGTCAGATCCGACTAACACTGCAAGATTGATTGAAAACGCAAAGAAGGATATTGCTACAAGATTCTCATGGGATGCGATAGCAAAGTTGACTCTACAAGCTTATCAGAAAGCTCTGGGTCAAAAGAAGTGAGCTTGTTTGAGTGAAGAGATACTTGCAATGCTCTCAAACCTGGGAGCCTTGAACGTTGAGAGGGCCGCCAGCATCGAATTGATTTCGAAATCAGAGCGACTGAGAGGCGTTGATATTGCAGCTGAGATTGCAACCTTTGAAGAAAAGGGCTATGTCAAGAGGTTTGGAGAAAAGATCTACCTAACCGAGGCAGGCTTGATTCGCGCGCTTTCAATGATCAGCTAGTGGGCTGTGCCATCTTCCAGGCAATCGGAGCTGGTTTCAGGCCCGTCAAACGGTCGACCTCGAGCCGAACTTGTCTGGCAATTTCGCTTGTCTCCTCTGAGGAGTAGCTCTCAATCAAGCCCGCGTCTGCAAGCCGGTTTACTTCAGGATCAAAAGGAAGCTTGCCCAGAAAGTTTACCTTCAGTGACTCTGCCTTTTCGTCGATCTTTGAGTCCTGGAACATCTGAATCTTCTCCGAGCAGTGAGGGCACTTCATGTAGCTCATGTTCTCAACAATTCCGGCAATCGGGACGTTCATCTGTCTGGCCATGTTTATGGCCTTGCGGACAATCAGCATGGCAAGATCCTGTGGCGTTGTCACGACGACGATAGCATCTACTGGCAGTGATTGAAATACCGTGAGAGGGGCATCCCCGGTTCCTGGTGGAAGGTCCACCAGCATGAAATGCAGGTCGCCCCAATTGACATCATTGAACAGCTGGCGAATAACACCATTGATTATTGGACCCCTCCAGATTACGGGCGTGTCAGGGGTGTCAAGCAGCAGGTTCATCGAGATCACCTTGATCCCAGAGCTGGTCACTTTCGGGATCACTCCGTTCTCGTCCGCCATTGGTTTGCCAGAGAGTCCAAAAATCTTCGCGATACTTGGCCCAGTAATGTCTCCATCAAGAATGCCCACCTCGTAGCCCTGTCTCCTCAGCTCAACGGCGAGCATGGCTGTGACATAGGACTTGCCCACGCCACCTTTTCCCGACATCACTGCAATGATGTTTTGAATTCCTTTCTTCTCCAACCGATCAATGCCAGCGCTCAGCCCCGGTGCCTTCCCGACGGATTTTTGCTGCGAGCGCATCTCCTGCAATTTAGCACCGAGTGCGTTCATCTCCTCCTTTGACATTGTTCCCATCTTGATCGACACTGATGAGACTCCGGGAACCTCGGTGAGCACTCGCGTTGCATCCCTCTCGATCGTCGCTGACAGGGGGCAGCCCTTGACGGTTAGGGCAATATCAAGTGAAACCTTTTCACCGTGAACCGAAACATTCTTGACCATACCCAGATCGACAATGTTGAGGCCAATTTCTGGGTCGATCACCTCGCGTAGCTTTCCAAGCAATTGATCGGTTGACGGCAATCTAGGGCTCTTCCTTGAACAGATGAATCAGCGGTGATTTAAGACTCTACCTGAAGTCTTTGAGAAGCTCTTCGTATTGTGGAAGGTATTTGCTAGGTGTGATGTCTTGAAGAGCAAGGGGATCGCTGGATTCGAGCGACGTTTGCTCCAGAGATTTTGAAATCCCTGTATAGATCAGACCAGTCACGAGTCTTCCATTTGCATTTAGTTCGGAAACACGAGTGTAGGCAAGGAGCCTATTCTTCGGATCATAACCTTGCTCCGATTCAATGTCGTATACCTGCTCCCTCCACTGTTTGTATGTGTCGTTGTACGTAACGCAGGGACTGAGCACTTCGATGAAAGCAAACCCCTTGAGTTCATTTGCGTGTTTGATGCCTTTCTTGATCAGTTCGGTGAGCTGCGTCTGATCTCCAGAAAAGCCGCGAGCAATGAAAGTTGTGTTCTGGATAGAAAGTGCGGTAAGTATTGCATCAAACGGCGGTTCCACATTTCCCTCATATCCCGGAACTGCCGTGGGCGAAGGCTGACCCTTGGTCAGGCCATATGTTCCGTTTTGCATGACAATGTATACTATACTGGGATTCTTCTTTAGGGCGTGTATGAAGTGACCCGCTCCTATAGCGTAGCCATCTCCGTCACCACCCGACGCTATGACCGTAAGCTTTGGATTGGCGAGTTTCACGCCAATCGCGGTCGGCAGCAGTCTACCGTGAAGAGAGTGGACTCCGTAGGTTTCCAGATTGTTGTGAATCGAGCCCGAGCATCCGATTCCTCCAACAACCACAGTATCTTTCGGCTTGATCTCAAGCTCTAGCAGAGCCTTCTTCAGAGAAGCAAGCACTCCAAAGTCTCCACAACCCGGACACCACACTGGTGTTGTTGCTGGCGCTGTCTTTGTCATTTTATCTCACCATTCAAGAAGAAAGCGACAAGATCGCATTAGCGATCTCCTTTGGTCTGAACGAAGTGCCGTCGTATTTCGTAATGCTGTGAACTTTGCTAGCGTTCTTAACGGTACTGCGTATCAAAGTAGCCAGCTGGCCCTGATAGTTGTTTTCTATCACGAAAACGGTTTCCAACGGCTCTAGAAATTCGTTCAGGTCATCTTCAAGTAGAGGATATATCGTCCTGACCTGATGGAATCGGACATTGACTGATTTCTCAGCCAGTTGCTGCATACTCTCGACAATCGGGCCGTAGGTCGATCCAAATCCAATTATTCCAATTTTCGCATTCTTTGAACCTAGATTGACGCCTCGCGGAAGATCCTTCTTTGCGTGCTGCAGCTTGTTCATGCGCTTGTGCATCATCTTCAGTCTGTTTGTCTTGTCAATTGAGACCAGTCCAAACTCGTTGTGTTCGTTTCCTGTGACCTGAGATAGCCCGTTAGCCTGCGAGGGAATGGATCGAAGCGACACGTCGTCCTCTGTGAACTGGTAGCGCTTGTAGACTTCGAGTTTGGCAAGCTGCTCCTCCGTTGCCAGTTTCCCACGGTCCACTCTGACTGCAGAGAGATTGAACGGTTCTATGCTCGCGCTGTTTTGACAGAGTGCCTGGTCGAGCAAAAGGAACACTGGAAGCTGGTACTTCTCTGCTAGATTTAGCGCCTGAACAGTGAGATCGAAACTCTCGGTTGGAGTTCCTGGCGCAAGAACAATTCTGGGAAACTCTCCGTGTGAACCATAAACAATGTGATTGAGATCTGATTGCTCATTTTTTGTCGGCTCACCGGTGCTGGGGCCGACTCTCTGGCACTCGACAACAACTATGGGTACTTCGGCCTCTCCAGCATGGCCTACTCCCTCTGTCATGAGGGACTGACCAGGCCCGGAAGTTGCAACCATGACTCGCGCACCAGCGTAAGCTGCCCCGATTCCCATGTTAATCACGGCGAGTTCATCCTCTGCTTGCTTGACAACTCCGCCGAACTTTGGCAGGCGAGGGGCGAGCCATTCCATAATGTCGGTCGCAGGAGTTATTGGATAACCAACGAAGAAACGTCCACCACCTACTAGGAAGCCGTAGGCAGCAGCTTCATTTCCGGTCGCAAGGATCTTTCCCGAACTTGATCCACGAACGAGTTTGTACGGTGCAGAAGCGATGTTCTTTGAAGCATAATCCAGCCCAATCTGGAGGGCCTTCAGGTTTGATTCTAGTGCCTCTCTTCCACGCCTTTCGTAGCGGCTTTTCAGGACGTTTACCATGGTCTCATCCTCGACGCTCAAGAGGCGTCCTAGGAGTGCAAATGCAATCGTGTTCTTGAAGATGTTACGCCTGAGCGCAGATGCGGCCATATTCCCCAGGGGAGCAGAGTATATTCTCAAGCCCAAGTTCTTGTAGGATTCAGGGAGCTCGCCTTTCGAGCTGTCAAAGATGACTATAGCATTCTTGGATAGTTCCTGGAGACCAGCTTGAACAGCTTCCTCGTCGAAAGCTACCAAGACATCGACTTGATCTCCGATGGAGAAGATCTCCCTTGCGCACGCCCTAATTACACCATCGGCATGGCCTCCTCTTATCCTCGAGAGCACATTTCTTGCGTCGTAAATGTTCAGACCAATGTCGCGGAAAACGCGACCCAAAAGATTCACTACGGTGAGCGTTCCGTCTCCGCCCTGACCGCCTATCATGAGCACAATATCGTCTCTAAGAATTGGTTCGGACTTTATCGCCTGTTTGAGCTCGGTTGTCATTGAATTCAGACCCTGCAAAGAGACCAAGCTTGCCCAAAGTCTTCTTTGCATTTCTTTGGCGCTAATTATTCGTATATAAGCATGACTTGCTAAAAATGGCCCAAAATGTTGAAAATTTTATAATAGTCACTGGTGAGAGTCTCTGTCTAGTAGACTTGCAACTTGCGATATAGCAAAAAATGATCGATTCGCCGGCCCAAAAATCAAATCATAGGTTTCATCGATCGGAAACGCTTGGATCTTTTCCCCCGAAGATGTTAGGTATAAGGTATATCTCGAACATTTAATGTCAAGGATAAGTTGCAAATTTGTAACGATCATCATCTTTTGGCTGACTAATCGGCAAACTTCGAGTTAGTCATGACTTCACAGGTTTGATACCAGAGTTCTAGGATTTCTCAAAAATCATCCGGAAAGTAGCAACATCGGATGTCAAGACGTGCCGTTTCAGAAATGAATTTCCAACAAGTCATTCATGAATAACGTCCTTGAACATAGCATCCACATCACCTTGAGCTATGTCAGGCGTAGCCAAGAGACCCACCGATCCTAGTATTCTTGTGAAATATCTTGCGAAGCTGTGACCTGTTTTGTCCTTTCCGTCCAGATCTTCTACAATTACATAAAGGCCCCGCGTATAATTACAGGATAGGCTCCGGCTGAAGCACGTGGAATAGAAGCTGAGGTTCAGAACATGTAGATTAGAAAATCC
>JAKAPU010000058.1 GCA_021806865.1 archaeon | reverse complement strand
TTCCGATCTTAATTTACCTTCCTCTCTCAGCTTGCTCCATGCTAGCAAGATGGATCTATATTCAACAGTCTGCAGCTCCTTTAACACGTCGTAAAAATAGCTGGGTCTCTTATTCACAATCTGGATCACTTGGGCTACAATATCTTCAATTTTGTTTTCTTTCATCTTGTTTACACAAACCTAAATGAGCGCCAAGAGTCACTTTACATAAATGGCGGATATGCTATCTCGAACCGAGATCGAGAACGACCAAAGGGAGTTGTCGCGTCGATTCCCATCTTTGAAGTTGTAACGGGCGGCGTTTCCACAGGGAGCGAAGGATCGTTCGGAATCGCTGGCATGTCATTCAGTACCACTACATCCTGATCGGGCTGACTTCTAAAGGTCATGGCCCAGTAAATGCTTTCCTCATCATAGATGTCAATATCGTCGTCTACAACAACAGCATACTTGGGTAGCCCTATGCTAGATGGCGAAGATAGCATAACATAAAGAGCGTTCCGCGCATCTCCCCTTATCCGCTGCCTAATTGATGCAATTGCCCATCTGCCACAGCTGCTAGGAATCAATCGAATTCCTTTTATGTCAATGTTCGCGCGCTTAAGGGCACTCCATAAGGCATATTCGTACTTAGGGAGAGAACAGTTGATATCGGTCCATCCCATATGGGGACCGCCGTGAGTCGCAGTCTGGAAGATAGGATTCTTTCTATGAGATATCGCTTTCACTCTTAGAACTGGGTCTTTCCTGAGCGGGCTGTACACGCCCGTAAATTCACCATACGGTCCTTCATCGTGAACCCAACCTGTTGACGATAGGACGCATTCTAAAACAATTTCCGCGTCGGCTGGAACCTCGACGTCAATTGTTTCACACTTGACAAGTCTTACAGGCTCACCTCTCAGGGCTCCCATAACCTCAAAATCATCCATCCCAGATGGAGTTGACGACACGGCAGATATCATGTCTACGCCGTGCAAGCCCAAGACACACGCCACTTCGAGTTCTTTGCCGAGATCTAGGGATAGCTGATAGTACTCCCTTAGATGATGTTGGGAAGTCAAGTTACAACCAGTCTCTTTCTTTGTTCTATACATCATCCTATAGATCCCAATGTTTGGAACAAAATTTCTCGGATCCTTGGCAACTTGCATTGCTGCAGTTATGTAAGGCCCCCCGTCCAATTCGTGTTGAAGAGGAATCGGGAAATGGGTGAGATCTACATCATCGCCGGTGATCAATACTTCCTTACAAGGGCCATCCCTCACCAGTTGAGGTTTTATTGGATTCTGGAGCTTCCTTTCGTAGACTTGGATTAAATTTTCCTCAGTAGCGCCTAATGCCACAGCACACATCTTCCTATTCGAGATCGCATTCCCTATAATAGGAATGTCATATCCCTTTATTTTTTCGAAGATGGTTGCTTTTCTAAAGTTCTTGGTTAAAAGTGCAGATACGTTTCTAACATCCACTTCATCCGCAATGCGCGATAATAAATTATGCTCCTCAAGTTTGGAAATCCAATCTCTAAGGTCGTACGTCACGGTTCTAGGACAGCTCGTGACACTCTTAAGAGTTTTCAGAGAAAGTGCTTTGTTGCGGGTGTGGGACACCTTCCGGTGTGATTCCTTGGATCCAGTCCTTCAATGGAGTTCCAGATTCTCTGTGCGCCTTCGCGTTGGTATGAAAAACTCGTAAAAACTCTAAGCTCAATGATTGAGCCTCAATCCAATAGTGCTTGTCCCAGTCGCGCATGGAGTAGCACATATGCCCTTTAGCCGTACAAACCGATTGATCAGCATGTACAGGAAGACAGATAAATTAATTCAGAGAACGATCTTGCAGTGATCGAATTGGTCATCCTGCTAACCGATGAAGACTCAAGACAAGCCATTGATATGAAGACATCTATTTCAGTCATTCGTGAGGCATTTGCTGAACATGGTAAAGGGAAGACTGCATCGATTCCTAGATCGAGAATGTATGTTCGTAGCAACGAAAGAAAGGAAGATTTTTGGCTAAATGTCAAGGCGGGAGGAGTACAGAGCATTGATTTTGCAGCGATTAGAGTCGACAGTGGTCTGAAGTCCCTAGTAGATGAGAGAGTCAACTTGTCCAGAAAATCCGCTTTGGTGTTTCTCTATAGTGTCTCGAGCGGTGAACTCCTGGCGATATTTCATAACGACTACCTGCAAAAACTAAGAGTAGGTGCAACCACAGGCGTAGCAACTGACGTCTTGGCGAACAAAGATATCGAGACAGTCGCGATACTTGGATCTGGGCGTCAGGCCAGAACTAATCTCGAAGCTGTTTGTATGGTAAGAAAACCAACAACGATTCATGCCTTCAGCCCAAACAGGGACCATCTCCGACGGTTCTGTCTGGAAATGACGGAGAGACTAGGGACAGAGGTTATCCCTTGTGAATCTCCTTCGGAGGCTGTAAAGCGCGCAGAAATTGTTACTGTGGCCACCAATTCTAAGAGACCAGTTTTCAGTTTAAAGGATCTCCCCAGTTCGAATATTCACATCAACTCTATTCTTAGTAGCGATAAATTCGTGCCAGGAACAGATATTGATGAAGCTATCTACAGCAGAGCCAATATTGTTGTTGTGAACTCAAGGCAACAGATCGAAATTGATGACCAACACCCACTGAAAGAAATGTTGAACGGTGGAACTGGGAAATCAGTAATAGAACTAGGTGAATTGGTAGCTCGCAATGTGGTAGGGAGAAGAAACCCAGAAGATTTCACCTTGTATGACAACAATGCTGGGATGGGGATCCAGTTCGCTGCAATTTGTGGGCACATATACAATGAAGCTCTTCAGAGAGGCCTTGGGAGAATGTGGCCAGAAGAATTATTCGACCTTAACGTTTACAAGACAGGAAGAGCAGATATTGGGAAAAGCTATGACATATTGCACCCTGAATCCTACTCTTCCACCTTGCCTAATTCCTGAATCCGATCTTTTTTGCCGGTATCACTAAAGAGGAAAATAGTCCAACAGTACTTGCGACATCCAGATTACTCGTCAATACAGCGTACGGAGCGACATTTTGTTGTGATACTGGAACGAATTGGGTAGTATAGTATTGACTTACAGGAATAATATTGCTTGTAATGTTCAGCCCCAACATTGTCGTTCGAACGTAATTTAATGCAGCGATTGCCTGCGACGTGAACTGACCGTTACTTGAGAAGTTGCCAGGGCCGAAAAACGCTTGGCCAACGATTTTTTGTGCGACTGAAGACGGCACATTCATGTACTGAGATGTCATTTGGACAGCATAAGTCTCGTTTGACTTCAGATATCCTACTGCATTAAACCAGCCCTGCAAGACCTTCTTAACCAAATCAGGGTGATTCGAAATCAACGCATCGGATGCATAAAGCGTCTCGGTCATCCAGTTGCTCGGCACTATGCTGGACATCAGTGTCAATATTCTCCCTGCGCCTTTGTACTCCAAAATATACCCTTGGGCGTAGCCAATCATGATTGCCTGTACTTTATTGGAAACCAAAGAAGCTATTTCTGCAGGTACCGATCCAACAGCTACTTCATGGATGTCTTTCCCGAGTGTCATATTGTAGTGTGATGCGAGGATATGGACCATAATATCCTCCAGACCTCCCAAAGCGTTTACAGCTATGGTTGCGCCTCTCAATTGAGCAGGATCCGTGTATGTCGAGTTTTTGAGAACAACAACAGACATGTCTGCCTGCGGAAAACCTATCGCGACAGTCTCGAACTTTGCACCAGTCGTCGCAGCAATCAAGCCACCTTCCACACCAGTGATGCCAATTTGCAACTGACCGCTAGCTACGGCTTTCATCTGTGCAGGATCGCCTGTGAATGGCACAACTGTAACATTCAATCCTTGCTGTTTCCAAAACCCACCATGTTGAGCAACGTAGGCAGGAATAAATTCCTGAGAGACCGATGTCGAAGTACCGAACTCTATGCTTTGAATAGCAGGATGACCACCAATGGAAAAATAATAGTATACACCTATAAGCGCAGCAACTACGACAATGACAGCTATCACGACCACGGCTATTAGTTTCCCGACAGCACTCGACATTACAGCCGCTGCTCGACATGATCATATTTAATTTTTCGGCGCGTGCGATTATTTTGCTCCCATCAGAGCAGAATAAAGGAGCAAAACGGTAGAGAAGGAGACGGTTTTATGTCGATTCTAATAAAGAATGCATCAGTAATGACAGTTGACGGAACAGTTAAGATCTCCAAAGACTATTCTATATTCGTTGATGATTCCATCATTGCTGACATTGGTCCCTCGGATGAAATTAGTAGTTCTTACCCGACAGCAGATTGCGTGATAGACGGGAAGCATAAGCTCGTAATTCCGGGTCTAATCAACTCGCACGTTCATATGAGTCAACAGCTCTCACGTGGCATAAAGCCCGATAAGAGGAGTATTGACGTTCCACATAATAGATGGGGCGCCAGATTCCTTTCGACGCTCACGCCCGAAGAAGATTATTTGGGAAATATGATAGGCTTCATTGAAATGGTGAAAACAGGTACTACGTGTTTTGGTGAGGCCGGCGTGATGCATCCTGAACAACAAGTTAAAGCAATGTTAGAGATGGGGATACGTGGTGCAGTTGGGAAAAGGATATGGGATAGACCCGAGTTGCTTCGGCAATCGGCCGATGAAGGAGCGCAAGAGGCAGAGAGAATTATCAAGACATACAATGGAATGGCCAACGGACGGGTTAAAGGAATCGCAAGTATAATCGGTTCAGGCGAATGTTCTGACGAATTGTATGTTAAAGCAAAGAAAGTAGCAAATTCGAATTCGACTATCCTGTACGCGCATGCTGCAATAAGGCCAGATACAGCGGCCAAGGGTGACACAATCAAGCACCTTGACAGCATCGGAGTTCTTGACGAAAATACCACACTAATTCATGTGCTGCATGTGGATAATACGGATGTTGAAATTCTTAAGGAACGTGGGACGAAGGTCGTCCACTGCCCTAGCTCGATGATGCGCGTTACGCGTGGAACAACTGTTTACGGGAGGTACCCTGAAATGTTCGCTGCAGGTATCCCAATGGGTCTCGGCACCGACGGTGCCGACGTATCGGACTACAAAGACATCATACGTGCAATGTACGTTGCATCGACTATATACAAGGACTACAGAATGGATCCATCCATTATGGGTGCGCCTGAGGCATTTGTCTCAGCCACAATTGGTGGTGCGAAGGCGCTCGGGTGGGACGAAGAGATAGGTTCGCTTGAAAAGGGGAAAAAAGCAGATATTGCTATAATTAATATGCACAGGCCAGAATGGCAACCATGCCTAGACGTACTGAATAATCTAGTGTACTCGGCGACGGGGGATTCTGTCGAAACCGTAATAATAGATGGTCGTATAGTAATGGAGAATAGAAAACTAACAACCGTAGACGAAGAGAAGATCATAGATGAGGTTGTGGAAATGACGGAGGGAGAAAACTGGCAGGGCCGGTATGCTTGGCAGCTACTGGAGTCTCCGCCTACGAATACATAAACGCGAAAATTCCAGCTTCACCCGAGACCATTCACAGACTTTGCCGCAGCTAGTACAGCATCGATCACTTTAATGTACCCGGTGCATGTGCATAAGTTGCCTACCAAAGCCTCTCTTATTTCAGCTTCTGTCGGACTCTTCTTTCTGTCGATTAGTGCCTTTGCAGAAAGAATCATGCCTGCTGAACAGTACCCGCACTGTACCGCCCAACTCTTGTTAAATGAATCTTGGAGTGTATCTACCCCACCGTTTGCGCCTAATCCCTCAATAGTTGTAATTTTTCTTCTCTGAACCTTCTCCACTGGTGTCATACAAGAATATACTGCCAGATCGTCCAATAGCACCGTACACGCACCGCATCCACCATAATCACATCCCTTTTTACATCCCTTCAGACAAAGACGATCCCTGAGAGTATTCAGCAAAGACTCGTACGGTTCCACATCCAACTCGTATTCCTTCTTGTTCACGTTCAACATTACTTTGGTCAATTGTTTACGCCTCGCGACTCACTGATCGATAACAGCGTACGCTTGATCAGTACTGATGCGACATGCAGTTTGTAAGCAGCTGAAGTTTCATGGTCAGAAACCGGGTTAACCACATCCTTCAAAAAATTTGAAATGTCATCCAAAATGTTGTCGACTATCACTTTTCCTTCTAGGTTACGTTCCAGCATGCTCAATCGAGTTACATCAATACCACTTCCTGCCAATGCGATACCAGCGGAACTGCATCTGTCGGAATCCAGTTCGAACGAGAGCCGGCACGCAACCCCGACTACGGCCTCACCAAGTTTTGTTCTGGAAAACTTCGTGTAACTTGAATAGACACTGCTATTGACTTTGGGAACAAGAACCTCCGTCACAAGACCCTTGGTCAAAGTCAAACCATATGAATAGTTCTTCATGAATTCGATAACCGGCATTGTGCATCGTTTATCTTTAAACACCACCTTGACTTTCGCATCCATAGCCACCAATGCTATCGGGAAATCCAAGAAGGGTACGCCGCTACATAGACAGCCACCAATAGTAGCCATATTTCTCACCTGGACTGGGCGTACACATTGTAAAGCATCGACGAGGCACTGATACCCACTGTTGTTCTGGCGTGAAAATGTGTCAAAAGCTGAGCTGAGAGTGATTGTTGCGCCCAGTGCTGTATTGTTCTTATTCTCCCTTATGTATCCAAAAGGCAAATCATTGATATCAATCAGGACTTCCACGTTGCCTAGTAAGCCATTCTTAGCCATTTCATTCAACGTAGTATTTCCAGCAACTAGGCGCGCTCTCGACCCATGGGTTTTGAGAAGAGTCAGAACCTCGCTAGTTCTCTTTGCTTTGAAGTATTCCTTTGGTTTGAATAGCGACTCCAAATCATCTCATGCAATTTTGCCTAGTGCGCGAAGTATCTTTTCGGGTGTAATTGGCAAATCCATGATTCTGACTCCAACGGCATCATATACGGCGTTGGCCACAGCGGGAGCGGTGAGCATAGCTGGAGATTCCCCCATGCCTTTGGCTCCGAATGGTCCATTTGGGTCCGGCTTCTCTATGAGAAGGCATTCGATTTTCGGCATATCAGCTGATGTGAACATTTTGTAACCAAGTAAGTCGGTGTTTAGAGGCGTACCTGTAACTGGATCTGTCACTATTTCCTCTGTGAGAGCGTAGCCAAGCCCAAGCCTCACGCCCCCATGGATTTGACCTTCGACTCCGTGCGGGTTTATCGCTTTTCCTACATCGTGAACAGAAAGGATGCGAAGGACCCTCACCTCGCCAGTATCAGTGTCTACTTCAACTTCAACGAACTGAACAGCGCATGGTGTAGCATTCTCCACTCTCGGGGAAAGAGCGCTTCTGCCTAGAATTACCACGCCAGGGTCGCTGTATCGTGCATTCCTGACGAGCTCTCCCAAAGCCATTCTTTGGGATGGGTTGGTCTTATTCCTAACATAACCATTGCGTATCTCTAATTCCTTCGAGCTGCACACAAATACTTTTGAAGCAAATTCCAATAGCTGATTCCTAGCATCCTCAGCGGCTGATTTTACCGTATTACCAACCACAAATGTCACTCTCGACGCATGTGTAGGACCATCTAGTGCAACGGCGTCTGTATCTGCGTCCATCAGAATGACATTGGCCAAAGGAACACACATGACTTCTGCGACGACTTGCGACAATACCGTGTTTTGGCCTCCACCCTGATCTACCGTCGCGACAGTGAGTGCCACAGTTCCATCTTCGTTGACCTTGACGAATGCGCTACATACCTCCATCATTGATTGCCCGAGCCCATGATAATCTCCGCCTTGTGTACCGCTGATGCCTATTGGTTCACACGCAACACCAATGCCTTTTTCAAAACTTCGGTGCCTCTTTCCTTCAACTTTGTTCCGATGATACCAGTCGAACCTTTCAGCACCCTGCCTTACACATTCCTCGAATGCATAGCTTTTGATCGGTCCCGCGCTTGGTTTCTTCGGGTTGGTGTCGCCTATTTTCCAAGCATTTTTTATCCTGAATTCTAGAGGATCAAACTTCATCTCCCGTGAAATTATGTCCACTTGCTGTTCAACCGCGTATATAGCTTGGGTAGAAGTAGATCCTCTAATTGAACCGCCAATTGGATTGTTTGTGTACACGACGAAAGATTCACACAAAGTATTGGGGCACCTGTACATAGAAACAAATGTTCCAGAGAAAACTCTGTGTATCACTGCGCCGTGAGCTGCGTATCCACCAGTGTCAAAGAGAACTTTTGCATACCTTGCTCCAAAAGTTCCGTCCTTATTGATGCCAGTCTTAAGATCTATTATACAGGGCATTCTCGGATTGGCTAAGAATTCCTCTGTTCGCGAAAGCTCTATCTTCACTGCTCGCCTTGACTTAAGAGTTAATAGCGCACACATGCCTTCTAGCCAGAGCTCTAGTTTAGCACCAAAGCCTCCTCCTATGTATGGCGGCTTGATTACCTTAACCTTACTGATAGGTAACCCTAAAGCCTCGGCTAGTCGTTCTCGCACTCCATATATTCCCTGGGTGGACGATCTGACAACCAAGGTTCCACTAGCATCTAGTTCACAAATGCACACGTGTCTTTCCATAGGGCAGGGATGAACTCGTGATGTTCTAAACCTGTGTTCGAACAAGAAATCGGATTCTTTCAGAGCTTTTTCAACATCGCCGAAGCCATGAGTAACGTGCCTAGCAATATTATTCTTAGTTTCATGAATTAATGGTGCACCGTCCTTCATTGCTTGCTCCGCATCAAGTACAGCAGGGAACTCTTGATAATCTACTTCGATGAGATCTAGAGCTCGCGAAGCAATTTCCTCTGATGTGGCTGCAACGGCAGCTACTTCATCGCCCACATACCTCACATAATTTTCCAGAATTAGCTTATCCCTTATCAAACGATCCGAATGAGACTCTAAAGCAAACATTGGACTATATCTGGTTTGAGGGCAGTCACGATACGTGATGACTGCCACGACCCCCGGCATAGATTCCGCCTTTGATGTATCAATTCTTGTTATTCTAGCATGAGCACGATTGCTTCTTAGAACCTTGCCGTGTAACATGCCAGGAGTCTCATAATTTATGACGTATCTGCCGCCCGAGGTAATCTTCTCGAGTGTATCCACCTTTTGAAGGGAAGCACCCACGATTCTTACCGCTTCATGCTCCTGCGCTAGCGTCATGTTCGTTCCATGTAGGATGCCAGCCTTTATTTATTCTTCTATGCGCTCCACTTTCTCGAAGAACTCTATCATGCGTGTCACGAATCTCGTCGTCGGCTATTCAGGAACAAGCGCTCTTTAGTAGCAACGCAGCATCTCTTGCTACGCGTACAAGTGGAACCTTCATGGTTAATTCTACTGGGTACACAAATTCGAGGTTGTCTTCTATAATTCGCTTTCCTTTGCCAGTCAGTCAGACCCTGTTGATTTCGATGCGTAAGGTCACAGTGGGTGAGTGTGACTCCGATGATCACCTTTTGCCCAAGAAGTATGGCCTTCGGACAAACGAAGTATCGTCTGGCTTCTATCAAGCGCCTGTATGCTTGGCTTCTCGTCCATGCAGATTACGACTGCCTTGTCCGGTGGATTCATGTAGAGGCCGACTACGTCGATGGCCCTTTCGTTGAACTCTGGATCTCTGCTCAACTTGAACAAACGTTCTCTATGGGGCTGTATCTTGCGCAGCTTCCACACTCTGTGAACCGTAAAATGACTGATTCCGAGCTCCTTTGCGAGCATCCGAGTGCTCCAGTGAGTCGCACCCCGTGGCTTTGTGTGCAGTGTCGTGTGTATTATCTTGTCAATCATTTCTTTGAGAGCTTTGGTTTCCTTCCAGGACGGGGTGCGTCCCTCACTATCCCTTCCATCCCGAGCTCTGCAAAGCAGTTCCTCCATTTTTGTCACGGTGTCCTCGTGCGCATGGAGATCCTCCGCTATCAGCTTGTTCTGCGTTCCCTTGGAAGCCAGAGGCACTATGTTTGAACAAAGTACTAGGCGGATGGAGTTGACCGGCCTCTTGACCATCTCAGAAGCTTTGCCCTGTCATCGTCATTCTTGATACATACGACAACTGCGGTTCTCATAATGCCCTAGTAAGTTGTGGAAGTACTTAATCCTACGGTCTTGTACCAGTCGATCAATAGATGACTTTCTAGCCTAGAAAATTTGGGCCTTGCTGGGATAGAAGCATCTTTCCACCCGGCACCCATGTTCAGCCAAGAACTATTCAATCGGATGCCGGATAGGAAGATACGACAAGCAGAAGCGTCTTTTCGGGCAAATAAGCTCGCGCTAGATCTCCTAGACAAATATGTCAATCTCCCTGTAACTTCCAACGCTCACTACAAGAATGATTCAATCTACAGCGGGATGCTCTACCTCTCGCTGAACAACACCTATGCAGAGACTGCGATGGAAGACCTGAGAGTCAAGCACCACATAGACGCGCCTTCGGGGACGGAGTTCCTCTATCGAGTGAAGAAGCTGTTTGGCATCAAACAGCAAAAGCTGGACTACTTCGAGAGAGCACACGTCCAGATGGAAATCTGGGAGAAGCTAACCGCAGTCAATGACGAGCTTGTGGCAATAGCGGTGAGTTCAGGTCTATTCAAGAAGCCAGTCGTATGCGCAATCGATTACACAAAGATCCCATACTATGGAATCTTCAACTCCAACATCGTAAGGGGCAAGCATGACAGAGGGACTGAGCTCTTCTACGAATACGCCTCGATAAGCGTGGTGGAAAACGGAAGAAGACTCTGCATCCACACACTCCAAATCACACTTCTTTCTGAGGAAAAACACGAGATTTTGAGGAGGCTCATAACGCAGGCTCTTGCAAGAGGCATTCAAATCAAGATGCTTCTTGTGGACAGAGCTTTCTTCACGGTCGATTGCGTCAACGCCCTAGATGAAATGAATATCAAATTCATCATGCCCTGCGTAGGAAACGAAAGGGTGCGGTCAGCCGCAGACACACTTGGCAAGACAGGCAAGATCGATAAATTTCGAATCTGCAACGCAAAGCGTGTGGAAGCGTCGTTCACGATGGTCGTTGTCAGAAACGATAAGGGCGAGCTGATAGCGTTTGCCACCAACATCACTGGCTGGCGCGTCCAATATTTTGTCAGGAGAATACCAAAGGAGTATAGGAAGCGCTGGTCTATCGAGAGCGTGCCAAGGAAGCTTCGTGGCTTGCCGATGAAAGTTCGGCCACGGGAATCAGTAGTGAGCTTGCCGTGTAGTGAGGGGTACAGCTAGATTGAGCAATCATCTGGTTGAAACTATCTTGTCGCAAAACCGCAGGCCGCAGCCATGTCGAACACAATGTAGCACCGTCAGCCTATCAGGAGAGCCGAGCAAGTTTTCATTATGCGAAGGCTATCATGGAATAGTCGTTAAAATCGTCAGCTCGCTTGGAGTCACAGAAAGCGAGGAATCTGGAGCAATTGACTGTCGTGGGTACGTAAGTATCTCAACGCTGTCGCCTCATTTATCTCGCTTGACTCGCGACTGTTCTGTCTCCTCGGTGTCGCGGTGGTGGCATGCGGAGAAAGCTACGAAGGGTAACTTGGGAGACCATATGGTGTCTTGGTGCGCCCTAACGGGACATCTAGTAGCTCAGCCTATAAGCTCTATGAGTGAAATGGCAGGCAAGGCATCATGTGGAGTCGGATGGGTCAGTAGTACCTATGACTTCGGGGACAGCACAACCCTGAAGAAGGGAAGGGGCCCTACTTGCGTGCAGGGCTGTTCTAGAGCCCATGGAGGGGACTATTCCCCGCAAGGGGTAGGAGGTCTTTCAGCTTCGTAATGAAGTCCCTCGAATCGCTCCAGAACAGCCTTTACCTTGCAGCCAAAGCGGACAGTGCAAGGAAGTTTTACTCGCTCCGCGACAAAATTTGCAGGACTGATGTCCTGTATGAGTCTTGGAAGCGAGTGAAGCGAAACGGAGGTACTGCGGGAATAGACAACGAAACAATAGGAAATATTGAACTCCAAGGTGTGGAACAATTCATTCTGAGGCTTCAGAATGAACTTAGGGCAAAGACGTACAGAGTCAAGAACGTGAAGAGAGTCTTCATTCCAAAGCGTAGCGGAAAGGCAATGAGACCACTAGGCATACCAACTGTTGAAGACAGGGTGGTTCAACAGGCGGTGAAGCTCGTCATCGAACCAATCTTCGAAGCAGATTTTCAGGAGTGCAGCTATGGCTACAGACCAAACAAATCAGCGAAGCAAGCGAGTATTCAGGTGCGTAAACTCGTCTGGAAAGGACTTGCCAACGTTGTAGATGTGGACATTGTGGGCTTCTTTAACCACATCAATCATCAAAAGCTCCTCTCGTTTGTTATGGAGAGGATTGCAGACCCATACATCATAAAGCTCATCAGAGAATGGCTCAGAGCTGGCATAGTCTATCTTGAGGACGTGACGTATCCAGAGGAAGGCACTCCTCAAGGAGGGGTCATCTCGCCATTACTCGCAAATGTCTATCTCAATCAGCTCGACACGTGGTGGATTGAGTTGGGCATGACTACGTATCCGCAGAATGCTCAACTTGTGAGATATGCGGACGATATGGTCATTCTGACAAACAGCAAAGACACGGAACATATCAAGTCAGTCTTTGAGGGTCTTCTCTCAGAGCTTGATTTGAAGCTGAGTCCTGAGAAGTCAAGGATAGTCAGTGCGGAAAAGGGATTTGACTTTCTCTCATTTTATTTCGTGAAGGAGTTCAAGCGATGGAAGGGTAAGGAGTTTGTTTACTACTTCCCTTCCAGAGATGCTGTGAATCGCTTCAGAGAGAGGGTCAAGCAAATTGCAGCCAAAAGATTCTGCAATGCGAAGGACGAAAAGCAGCTTGCAGATGAACTCAATCGGTTTATGATTGGCTGGTCAAACTACTACAATCATACCAATGCAGGAAGGGCTTTCACACGACTGCAGGAGTTCGTCGAGTGGAAGTTCAGACAATTCATAAGATTTAGGCATCAGATATCCAGACTCTCTACAAAGTTCGGAAAATACAAACGAACGCGTACCTATGGATTGATTCGGCTTACGGGTCGAATCAACACTGAACATATGAAACTGAATGCTGCGAGGTGAAGCACCTCGGTGAGCCGTATGAGGGAAAACCTCACGTACGGAATCGATGTGGAAGAGGGAGGACACGAGTCCTCTCTTTCACCCTACCGACATTTCGAAAGATGAAAGAAATCGTTGGAATGACTACATCCGCCCTTCCAGAGCTCAGGCTCATCTATTTCATGCTTGCAATGATCCTTTACAACATCTGGCAGGTGGTCAACTACTGCTTCCTTTCCCATCTACAGGCATCATTCGATTCCAAGAAGAAGATATTCGTGACAATCCGAGCGATGATAAGGTTCTTCGTCAACTACCTGACACAGACACAGAAGCAGGCAACACCGTTAGTCATGGCGTAGGTGAGCCAAAAATGTCATCTATTGATCGACTGTTGTACGACACTACACTAGAAGTGCTACTATCTCGCATACGCTCAAGAGCTCGATAGCATTGTAACGAAGACACTGCATCATCATTGCTGATCGA
>JAKAPU010000283.1 GCA_021806865.1 archaeon | reverse complement strand
CTAGATTGCTTGCATAAATCCGGCATTCGCTGTGTGGAAAGGACCTTCTGCATTCACGAGGAAGATGATACTTGCCTCACGCTTGTTTTTTCACTCTAGTTTTATTAATTGCGGCATGGTCAACGCGGTCATGTCCACAGAGAGCTCCGAATCCAGTTTCAAGAGAATTACTTGGCAAAGTCAAAACTGCCTTTCCTGCAAGTGGTTTTTTCCGGCAGACCCTTTGAACGCAGACATACTTTCCACAGGCAAGTGCATGCAGGTCGATTTGAAGAAATTCGAGTTGATAGTTAGTGGGAGAGATTGGTGCAACAAGTTCGAAGAGATCACTCAGAGACAGATCGATCGTATGCAGGAAAAAGCGATGGAAAAGAGCTCATAATAGCAACTCAGCAAGAAATCAGAACGCGTCAGTTCTGTTCAGGACCGAAGGTGCTGTCAGAGCAATCCGCTTGCTGGTCTCTCCGACCTTTTCAGCACAAAGGGCCTCGGCGATTTCTCTAGAGTGTTACAGAAGATCAACGAGTCTCGCATCGAACGGCAGTTTGATCTTGCTCTAGTAATCAGTTCAAAGCTTTCTCGTTTGCCTTCATTTAATCCGCCATGGTGTATCTCAAAATTTGCATGGCCGGGAACGCTTGGGCTCCAGAGAGCTCTACCTACGAATTGTTTCACGCTTGCGAATATTCGGGGCAACCAGAAAATCCGGTGCGAACCCATTTAAGAACCGGCGAAGAAGGAGCCGCATTACAAAATGAAGACCCTCATCTTGGGGCATGATCAGGTCAAACAGCTCCTGACCATGAAAGATTGCATCGAAGCAATAGAAGCAATGTTCATGACTCTGGCGGCGGGAAAGGCCGTCTTGCCTCTGCGTCAAGTGATGTTTGATCCTGAAAAGAAGGGTGCTCTGGCGTCAATGCCAAGCTATCTGGGCGAACCAAAGGCGTTTGGTGCCAAGGTCATCACATACTTCATGGGAAATATGAATACGAAATTCGATTCGCACCAAGGCGCTGTACTCCTCTTCGAAACGGAAAATGGACGGCTGTTGGGAATAATGGATGCGAGCTCCATCACCGCCATAAGAACGGCGGCAGCCAGCGGTGTTGCAACGCGACTTTTGGCGAGGAGAAATAGCAAGACACTGGCCATTCTTGGTTCGGGAACCGAAGCAACTACGCATCTTGAAGTAATGCTAGCTGTAAGAGAAGTGGAACGAGTTCTCGTGTGGAGCAAGACTCCTGATCACGCACGCAAATTCGTTGAGCGAAATACGACTTCATTCCCCCGTGTCGAGCTCAAAGTTGCAGAAAGCATCAGACAGGCTGTTTCAAACGCAGACATTATTTGCACTACGACCGGCGCCGTTGAACCGATACTAGCGGGAGAGTGGATCAAGCAAGGAGCACACATCAACGCGGTGGGTTCTTCCCTACCAACAGCTAGAGAACTAGATTCTGCTGCCGTGCTGAAGAGTCGCCTTTTTGTCGACAGGAAAGAATCTGCTCTAAGAGAAGCCGGCGACTTTCTCATCCCTAAGAAGGAAGGTCTGATAGACGACTCTCACATCAAGGGAGAAATAGGGGAAGTATTGACAGGCAGAGTTATCGGAAGAAGAGAAGAAAGTGATGTGACGCTCTTCAAGTCACTTGGAATAGCCACAGAGGACGTGGCAGCAGCCCATCTGCTTTACACGAAAGCACTCTCCCAAGGTTCAGGAACTTGGGTTGAGTTCAGTTCCGAGAGAGAAACCTAGTCCATTGATCTTTCGAAAAGCTTGTGATAGATGACGATGAAGATCAGAAATGCTCTAAGACAGTTCAAACCATACCAATGGGAGCCCTCCACTCGCGAGATTGCCAGATCAGTAGGTATCCAATCGAACAAAATCATCAGGATGGATGCCAATACCTCTCCATTTCTTCCCACTTCTTCACTAAGAGCACTTGCTCCCAGAATTGCTAGTTTTCCAGTGAACGAATATCCAGACACATCTTATCACGACCTGAGCAAAGAGCTGGCACGGTACACCGGCAAGAAGCAAGAAAGTCTGGTTGTCACTAATGGCGCCGACGAGGCTTTGGACATCATATCGAAGGTTTTTCTAGATCCTTCTGACGAGGCAATAATTCCTTACCCTACTTACTCAATGTTCAGGATAGTAACTGAGATAAGGGGAGCTACTCCAAGGCTTGTCGGCCGCAATCCTGATCTATCTCTTGATGCCGAGGCGATCAAACAACAAATCACAAGTAAGACTCGGGTTATCTTTCTTTGTAGTCCCAACAATCCAACAGGGGATACAATTTCAGAAGAAACTGCAAAGTACATACTAAGGTCAACGGATGCGCTGGTTGTTATCGATGAGGCATATTACGAATTCTGTGGAAAGACACTAGCTGATTTGACTCACAAATACGACAATGTTGCAATAGTTAGGACGTTCTCGAAAGCCTTCTCGATGGCTGGAGTGAGAGTTGGTTACATAATCGCGTCGCAACGTACGGTTGAATCGTTGAACTTGGTCAGGCCACCGAACAGTCTAAGTGTGATTTCTCTTGCTCTTGCTCAAGCTGCACTGAAGGACAAAAAGTTGATGGAGCAAAACGTGAGATCAATCATGCGAGAGAAAAAGAGATGTGCAGAGACTATGAGTGGGCTCAACGGTATAGAAGTTCACCCAGGCGACGGCAACTTTATCCTATTTCGAGTGAAGAGAGCAAGTGCGAAGAGCCTCAATCAGAGGTTACTAAAAAAAGGAATTGTTCTCAGAGATCTTTCTGATGTAAAGGGCCTTGAGGGCTGTCTTCGAGTTACCATCAGCACTCAGAAGAATAACGACCTTTTTCTGCGCGGGCTCAAGTCAGCGCTCAGTTGAAAACTAATTC
>JAKAPU010000282.1 GCA_021806865.1 archaeon | reverse complement strand
CATTATCAACACTTGAATTCTCGTCAAGATTGATATCCTTCACCGGCGGAAGAAGATCTCTGCTCTTTTTCACTCGCGGCATTGTCAATTCTGAACCATCGCAAGACTGTTTCTTTTATACTTGGTTCTAGAGGATATGGCAAGAGCGAGGATTGACCGATTACATAGAGACCTCCGCAGAATTGTTGAGAAGAGTCATAACACCAAGGCGAGCTAGCGCGCACAAAGGAGACAACGGAGTAGTCGGCATCGTGGGTGGAAGCAGAATCTTTCACGGCGCGCCTTACTTTGCTTCAATATCCGCTTTGCGTTCTGGAGCAGATATCGTGTACTTGTCGGTACCAAAGCTCATAGCTGGTTCCATAAGGTCGCTTGCTCCGGAACTCATAGTCTTTCCCCTTGCAGATAGCAAGGTGACAAAGGGTGCCGCACAGGCATTTCTAAAATGGGTTCCAGAAATTGACTCACTTGTAGTCGGCCCTGGACTTGGGAGACAGAATCTCGAAGGTGTCAAGAAAATTGTCGGTGAGATCTGTCTTGAAAGGAAAGTCAGGTTAACTCTAGATGCTGAAGCACAACACACGGAAGTCTACTCTCTTATCAAGGGCAAGGACTGCGTTACGACGCCGCATCCTGGCGAATTCAAGCGAGTATTTGGAACTGAAAGTGGCAGTTCTTTGACGGAGAAAATCAGTTCAACAAAATCCAAGGCAACAGAATTTGGCATCACTATCGTGCTAAAGGGCGCAGAGACCGTTGTGACTGACGGCGAAGTCGTCTATGTCAATAGGATAGGTAGTCCAGCGATGACCTGCGGTGGGATAGGAGACATTCTGTCGGGCGTAATCGGAGCGTTGCTTGCACAGTCCACTGGCTCGGGAATCAGGCCCGTTGACATTGCCGCAGCTGCTTCCTACATAGTTGGTTCGGCAGGCTCGAAGTCCGCTGATCTCCGTGGATTCCACATAATCGCCTCCGACATTATTGCCCAGATTCCAGAAGTACTGAAGCCGTTCGATCGCGTGGAATGAAACCAGAGCAGGCGTTGTAACTTGGAATCCGAGCACGAATTCGGGCTCAGCGATGACTGGCACTCCGTGGTCAATACTCTCGAATCAATTATTCCTGTTTACGACAAGACTAATCGCTACATTTCCTTTGGTACTGACGTAAGAATTAGGAAAGAGGGTCTCGAGGCTCTGAGAAAGGAAATTGGAAGGGATCGCGTCTCAGTACTCGATCTAGGCTGTGGAACAGGAAAAATGAGCCAGCTGTTCTTCACTGATTCTAGGAACAAGCTCGATCAAGTCATCCTAGCAGATCCGCTGCGTCCGATGCTCAAAGTCGCAAGATCTAGGGTCGATACCGACGGATTGATTTGCGTGTACGAAAATCTTCCAGTTAGATCTGGCATTTTTGATGCCGCGATGGCCGGTTTTTCTTTGCGGGATGCAAGAAAGCTCTCGAAGGCACTGGTCGAAATAAATGCACTCCTGAAAGACAACGGCAAATTCCTGATCGTTGACTTGTGTAAGCCCGACTC
Source organism: archaeon (assembly GCA_021806865.1). The sequence goes on along the minus strand of JAKAPU010000282.1, from coordinate 1,351 downwards.
TAAAATCAGAAGTGCGATGATGAGCGCTTACTGGAAACTACTGGCACCAATAGTCGCGTTCTTTGCAGCAGGTAAACTTGGGTTTCGCTTCGGAGCACTCCATACCACTTACAAGCGTCTGCCAAAGAATTCCGAAATACTGGCTCTCATGCGGAAAGCTGGCTTCGAAGTGACTATCTCGAAGTACTACATGCTCGGAGGAGCATGTTTCATCATCCTGACTAAGAGAATTTAAATTCGAATTCTCTTGCCTTTCCCAAGCACAAGCTTCTGCTCACGGCTTGGGAGAATGGCAACATGTGGCTTTACACCTGCGAACATGATGGCGTGTGCCATAATCTCCGTATTGAACGAGTATCCGAATCTGCCCCGCCTATCGACAGCAATTACCCCCGCAGTCCCTTTGCCTCTAGCGTTCGTAATCTGGTTTATCGCTGCGTCACACGCAGCCTGCGCGTCTAACCCAACTTTCATCAGATCGCAGACGGTCTTGGACAGTGTCATTCTGATGATCTCTTCACCCAGGCCTGTTGCCGATGCCGCTCCAGAGCCTGCGTCTGCGTAGAGACCCGCACCCACGATTGCCGAGTCACCAACCCTGCCAGGGAGTTTCAGAAATCTTCCTCCTGTCGACACGCCCGACGCAACCTTTCCTCTCTTGTCGATTGCGACAGCACCAACAGTATCGGAGCTGTCAGATCCGATCTTCTCGTACGATCCGAGCAGTTTCGTATTCTTGGGCCATTCGGTGATCTTGCCCATCAGTATCTTCGATATGTACTGCCCGAATTGCCTTTTCCTTTGGTTGCTCGGAACAAGCGTTTGTAGCGGAAACTTCATCGCTCTGGCAAATTTTAGTAAGTTTTCATGGCCAACAATTAGGACGTGGTCCGATCTTTCCATGACCACCCTTGCAAGGGAGATTGGATTCTTCACTAGGTCAGCATCGCCAACCGCTCCGCAGCACAGATCGCCTTGCATTATGGCAGCATCTGGCTGTACTCGTCCCTCAAGTGTCAGTGCCGAACCAGCGCCCGCATTGAATACCTGTGAGTCTTCCAATAATCTAATCGCGGATTCCACAGCATCAGTAGCAGATCCTCCGCTCCTCAAAATGGAGTAACCTTTCGAGGCAGATTGCCTCATGATCTGTTTTCGAATACGAATGTCTCTTTTCAGAGCAGGAGAAAGCGAACCAGCGCCGCCATGTACGACGATGCCGAAAGTCGATTCCATTATTGGCACATCATTCTCAGGAAATTGGAAGAATTAATTACTGTTTTTATTTCACATAAATTACCTCTGAGGTATGACAAAGAACGGTAGCGGTGTATTTGCCCCTAAGGGATTG
>JAKAPU010000281.1 GCA_021806865.1 archaeon | reverse complement strand
CGTCGCCCTGATGGGACTTGCTGGTCTGGTTCCGCGTATTGTCTTCGGCATATTTTCCGGTGCGCTTGCAGACAGATACAGCAGGCTCAGGCTCATGGTCTTGGCCGATGGACTCAGAGCCGCAGCGATGGTGGCCTTCGCTCTGAACCTGATTCTGAGCGGATTCCACCTCTTTGTTGTTCTTTTTGCTGTGTTCGTACTGGGGGTGGGTCAATCGCTTTTCAGGCCTGCAATCAATTCGTTCCTTCCGACTGCCGTTTCGCATGAGGATCTTGGAACGGCAAATGGACTCTTCTCAGCGGCTCAGGAGGTGACTTCGATTGTCGGGAGTCCGCTGGGCGGTATTCTCATAGGAACCGTCGGCGTCGCCGCCACGCTACTTTTCAACAGTGCCAGTTACATCACCTCTGGACTACTCATAATCTTTGTCGCACTGTCAATTTCAGCCAGACTGCCTAAATCTACATCACGGCCAGAGCGTGTGCCATTCGCAGAACAACTGAAGGGAGGGTTTTCCTACGTCAATAGAGAAAGAGGACTTCTGAAGATCACTATAGCATCATTTGGGGCAAACTTTTTCCTCACAATGTTCATCACATTTTTTGTAATTTACGTCTACGATGTCCTCAAGCAAGGTCCCCTGATGTTCGGGATCTTGGCTGCTGCAGTGTCCACGGGCTTTGGGACTGGCTCACTTCTGGTCGGACGTACGCATACCGAGCGGCGCTTTGGCACATGGTTTGGAGTACTGTGGGGAATCGCAGGCTTCTCCATGCTTGGCGTTGTTTTTGCGCCCTCGACAATTATTGCAGCTGTGTTTCTTTTTCTGTTCGGCCTTTTTGGAGGATATGGAAACACCACATTCTTCACCGGCGTACAAAAATTCGTGCCGAACAACGTGTTGGGAAGGTATCTCAGTCTGGACGAGGTGGGAAGTCTTGGTGCGGGCCCTGCAGGACAACTAGCAGGAGGCTTGTTGATCGCGGCGAGTGGAATCGGCTTTGATTATACGATAGCCGCTATCGGTACGATTGCATTCTGCTTGGGATTGCTTCTCTTTCCAGACGTCCGCGCACTGAAGGTCGCCTGAAGAGATCCGCAATATCTTGATGACTTCTTTGCAAACCTTTTGATCCAGAGCTGACAGGCTTTGGTGATCCTCGGCTCGCCTTTGGTCACTCCAAGGTAGGACAAGATCAGTAGCATCCAGTTCGTTGAGAGCTATTTCGGCTGATAGAGGATCTTATCAGAAATACAGAATCCTTTCGGATCCTGTTCGTTGAGTATTTCCCTGACCCATCCCTTCTCCACGATTTGCTTTCTCGCGTGTTTCACTTCCGAGTCGCTCCGATCTCCCGAGCAGGCGAGCAAGGGCAAGATATCGGATAGATCGCTGATCCTCTTCAAGGAGCCAGGTAATGACGATGCCTAATTTCATCCATCAATTCTTGCAAGCCGAAGATGAGACATGTCTTTCCTGCCTCCGGAAGGCTCGCTTCACTTGAAGATTCGACAGTGAGAGAGCTCGAAAACAGCATTGTAGCCCATTTTTTCGGCAGACTGTTTCTAGGGAATCCAGCTTCCGATCTCGGTTCATTGGTTTCCTGTAATAACAGAGCTTTGAGTCTATTGAGAAATGTATGAATTGAAAGAGTTTCAACGAACTCCTCTGTCTATTTAAAAGGGCCCCATCTATTTTCCACACAGGCGCAGGAAAAACTATCAGTGGTAGATAGAAGTATTCTATCGGACATGATGATAGCTGTTTCTTCGCTTGCCAATACTCTTCTTCCCAATCTTCACGTACGACCTCGACTAGCAAATGAAACTCCGAGCCTGATGCAAACAAATTTGTGCCAGTGTTTAGGCGTTCAGCGGAGAACTTGACCAACCCACTTTCAGCAGCATCCGCCTACCTTCGGGCGCATCCGATACTCTGCCTGCTGCTGCTTTCTCCTGGTATACCAGAGTACATCTCAAGCTCTAGCCCCCTCAACGCTCTGATTCTGAATCCTGCTCAATTCGCGCTGCAAATAGTTGCAAACCTTGGACTCTATGGGCCAGGCGTGTTGCTGATTAGGGAGGCCTCAATTCGCTGGAAGAAGGGATGGGCGACCATCCTGATTTTGGGCGCTGCCTACGGAATCCTTGAAGAGGGAATTGCGCTCTCGACGCTCTTCAATCCACTGGCAGGTCCGGTTGGCAAGTTAGGTTTCTACGGCCACTACCTCGGAGTGAACTGGGTATGGCTTGCTGGCATTTTACCCGTGCACATGATTTACAGCATATCTCTACCAATACTCTTGCTGGGATTGGCATTACCAGAGACAAGAGGCAAGAGTCTCGTAGTCTCAAGGAAAGGGATCACTAGTCTGCTTGTGATACTCGGAGCGGACGTTACGGCTCTTTTCCTGTTTGTCCTGCGCGGGGAGCATTTTTGGATGGGATGGCCGATCTTTGTTGGAAGTTTCATAGCAATCGCTTTCTTGATATTGATAGCAAGGCGCGTACCGACAGATCTACTGCGAGCAAAGAATGAAGCACCAGATCTTTCTCCGCTAAAGATAGGCATCGTTGGCGCACTATTCTACACTTCAGTGCTGCTCGTCGAATTCGTTGGAATGGGGACGGGTGTCCCCACACTCGCGGACGTATTCCTCGTCCTTACAGTACAATTTCTTTTCCTAGTTTTGATTCGCAGAGTGATCGGGCGCGAAAACAATTCTGGGCAACTGATAGCTCTTGCCGCAGGACTTATTGCGCCGATAGCAACCATCGGTTTTGTAGCAGAAATCAGGCTACCAATGATACTTCTCGTTGATTGCGCATTTGGGATTTTCTTCTGGAAGATCTGGAAAAAGCAGGTGGACATTACTTTAGTACAAGCTGCGTGAACTAGCCAGTAATGATTATGTCCGAGAGCTTCGGCCC
>JAKAPU010000057.1 GCA_021806865.1 archaeon | reverse complement strand
GATAGATATCCGAGGGAGTGCCTCCGTCCTTGTACACCTTGAGATCGGCCTCAAGAGATTCATTCACAAATGCGTAGAGGGTCTTGTTTGCTTTTCCTGCTTCGTCAGCGATAGAATACGCTATTTTCTCTTCGGTTGCAATATTGCTTCTGGGCATGGGTGATCCCGATATTCCGGCCGTAGCCTCGTTCGATGGACCGCTTCTGTGTACAATTGTACATAAGCTTGTATGCTCAGGACACAAGAGCTTACACGGGTACAAGTAGTCCGAAGTCGGTTTTACACGCTCGAACAACCAAAATGGTAACAGCAAGAAGATTCAGGAAAGGTCTGTCAGGTGCAGTTGCAGTCTCAATTATCCTTGTGATAATCATAGCTATCCTAGGAGCGGCGTACATTGGTTTCAACGCGGGGGCCGCGAGTGCCCAACCAAACACAACAAACGCACTCACTTCGCTTCAGAGTCAGCTCAACGACCTGCAATCACAAGTAAGCACGTTGCAGAGCAATCAGTGGAACCTCCCTCTCGTGAACCAGACGCCAGCGGTTCGAAACGTTTTGGTCGAGTGGGCAATGTTCCAAGCGGGCCAGGACAGATTCTATCCGTCAACAATCATTGTGAACCAGGGTGACACGGTAAAGCTCACTTTCATTAGCAACGACACAGACGCTCATACTCTCACAATTGGATCACCCTACAATTTCCAGATAAACGACTCCGTTCCGGGGACACAGAACTACCTGCTTAACGAACAGAACATCACAACGCCTTCCACAAACAACTCTCCGGGAGTGAACATAACAGGCACGCCGGGCAACATCACGGGAACCGGAACTTTCGTGGCGAAGTATCCGGGTATCTACGAATACTTCTGCGTCTATCATGTCCAACTTGGAATGTTTGGATACTTGGATGTGCTACCGAACGCAGCATACAATGCGACTTCGCAGTATCCGAGCTCAAATCAGGCAGGAACTGGACCAACGGTCAAGATAGTGCAGGGATCGTATAACGTCAACCAGACTCAGAACTTTACACCAAGTACCATAACGGTCGTAATAGGTGTTAACAACACTGTGACGTGGGTGAACAACGACATCTCTCCACACACGGTGACGAGCGACACCGGAGCGTTCAACTCGAACAACCTGAATTCGGGACAAAGCTGGAGCTACACTTTCACGACTCCGGGAACTTACTCATACCACTGCTCATATCACCCGTGGATGAAGGGAACTGTCGTGGTGCTGGCTGGTTGATGCCAGCCTTGTTCCAATCCTTTGGAAAGTGGAGGTGAAATTCAAGAAATGATAAAGAACAATCATTCAGGTCGACTGTCAGGATCGGAGATGCAAACGATAACCACTGCGATTGAGAAACATCTAAACAGACAAAGAGTATTGAAGGCTGTAATACGGTCAGTCACGGTAGAGAACAGCGCAAAGAGAGCAGAGGGGTATGTCGAGATACCCTGCGCTGTGACACGAAATAAATGCTTGTTTGACTTTGAAGCTACGCTTTCCCAGAAGGGAAAAGTGGATCGGCTTGTAGTCAACGGTTCAAAAATGATCATGAGCCGTAAACATGCGGACTCAGAGCGAGACTTTTGCTAGCGCGAACGAATTCTTGATTCAAGTAGTGTTCACAAAACAAATTGAACTGAGAAATTCTCAACGATGGTAAACGTGTCTTTGGCTTATTAGCAAGTCTGCACATATTTTGCCTAACCTGGGGCAAAGGGAATATGCAGAGACCCATGAAGACGGGCAGAGCTAGCTTCGCAAAACTCACTATTTCGCCAATTGCGTGCGAAGCAGGATCGATTTTTGCAATTGGCTACGCCTTTAGATGGCACAATTCTCTCCAGAATCCTGCACATTTTGTTCTGATTTCCCAAATCGTATGGGTTACAATTGCAGCTATTCCAACTTCGTATTGGATCTGAATTCATGAAGTCGCGCAAGTCCGAATGTCGTGGTGATCAACGTTGAGCGGCAAGAGTGATGCAGCTCGTGAAGAATTTTCAATCCCGGAGTCACCCTTTGCTCTGGGCATCGATGACCTGCTGCGGATCTTGAGAACCGATGCCGAAAGCGGTCTTGGGGCTTCAGAAGCCGAGAGAAGGCTGGCCTCATTCGGACCAAACAGGCTAGAAAGGGGAGAGGAAGGTAATGTAGCAATCCGGATCTTCTTGAGGCAGTTCAAGAACGCACTGATCATCATCCTACTAATCGCTACCATAATCTCTGGTATACTGGGAGAGGTGGTAGATGCAATTGTGATAATTGTGATCATTGTTCTCGTCGCGGTTCTCGGATTCAGTCAGGAATACCGCACTGAAAGGGTACTCTCAGCTCTTCGAAAGTTGCTCAGTCGAACGTCCCGCGTCGTCAGAAATGGCACGGTCACAGAGGTGGAAATCGAGGAGCTTGTTCCCGGCGACGTTGTGATCGTAAATGCCGGAGACAAGATAGCGGCTGACATGAGGTTGATGGAGTCTTTCAACCTCCAAACCGACGAAGCCGTCCTCACCGGGGAATCGTTTCCAGTACAAAAGACCCGAGACATTGTTTCACAAGAGACACGGGTGGCTGACAGGACAAACATGTTGTTCTCAGGCACATCTGTCACAAACGGAAAGGGCAGGGCAGTGGTTACTGCGACTGGGATGAAGACAGAGTTGGGAAAGATTGCCCAGGAAACAGTGCAGGATGAGAAAGCCAAACAGAAGTCTTCGAGCCTCGAGATTCGGATGAACGAGATTGGAAGGAAGATCGGCTTGATAGTATTGATAATCGCAGTCGTGATAATCACGGTTTCGGTAGTTCAGGAGTACTTGCTTGTCGGTTCGGTTGGTCTGGACACTCTTACTGCGATTCTTCTCTTTGGAGTGGCTCTTGCAGTTGCAGGGATTCCTGAAGCGCTTCCCGCAGTACTTGTGGGAAGCCTCGCAATCGGCGCCAACCGCATGGCGAAGAGCAACGCGCTAGCAAGGAATCTCTCGGCAGTGGAAACATTGGGAGTGACTCAGATCGTATGCTCAGACAAAACAGGAACGCTGACCAAAGGCGAGATGACGGTAAGAGAGGTCTACTTTGATGGAGAAATCTTGCACGTGAGCGGAGTTGGTTACGAACCTATTGGAGAAGTGTCGAGACAAGGTGGTCGAGATCCAAAGGCCTGGTTCTCCGAGCTTGCAAAGGCTATGATATTGTGCAACGACTCCACGCTGATGATGGAAAAGGATCAGGGTAGGTGGGTGATTCAGGGCGATCCCACGGAGGGAGCAATGGTGGTGCTCGCAGAGAAAATGGGCCAGTCGCAGGAAAAGATTCGTGCCGAATTCCAGAGAATTTGGGAGATTCCTTTCAGCAGCGAAACAAAGAGGATGACAACAGTAAATCGCATCTCCCCATCAGAGCGTGGCGCTTACATGAAGGGAGCACCTGAATCGATATTGGAAGTCTGCAACTTCATGCAGACAAGCCATGGCATCGTTCCGTTGGACGCTCCGGGCAAGGATCGCATTCGCAGTGCCGCTGAATCAATGGCAAGCCAAGCGCTCAGAGTACTAGGCGTTTGTTCCAGAGACGTATCACAAGTATTGCTTGAGGAAGATTCCATTGAAAGGGATTTCACTTTTCTTGGCCTTGTTGGAATGATTGACCCGCCAAGACCAGAAGCGATTGAGGCTATTCGCAGAGCGAAAAGTGTGGGAATGCAACCGATCATGATCACGGGGGACCACAGCGCAACGGCGCTCGCAATAGCTAAAGAGATGGGTATCCACAAAGACGGCGACATGGTTGTTACTGGCGAGGATTTCTCGCGCATGACAGAGGCGGAGTTTGACAAAGTTGTTGAAAGAATTTCTGTCTATGCTCGGGTGACCCCCTCTGACAAACTGAAGATAGTGGAAGGCTGGAAAAGGAGGAACAAGGTCGTGGCAATGACCGGAGATGGGGTGAACGACGCGCCAGCACTCAAGAGGGCAGACATTGGAATTGCTATGGGAATCACCGGGACTGAAGTTGCGAAGGACGCGTCAGATCTCATACTGATGGATGATAACTTTGCCACGATAATCAAGGCCGTCGAGCTTGGGAGATGGATACAGGATAACGTCAAGAAATATCTAGCGTATCTTCTTTCCAGCAATCTGGTCGAGGTCGCAGTAGTGAGCATAGGAGTGCTCCTTGCTTCATTCCTGTTCAGTGGAAATCTTCCGAACGGGTTGCTTGTTCCATTGCTTGCGGTGCAGCTGCTTTACATCAATCTTGCCTCTGATGGGCTTCCTGCGCTAGCGGTTGGGATAGGGCCGCCAGATCCAGACCTCATGGAAAGGAAGATATCGCCTATCACGGCGACAACGATTTTCAGTCCTGACGTCCGTCGATTCATAATTTGGGCAATAATCGCGTTGACTCCACTGCTCACGCTGATCTACTTTACTGGGATCCCATTGGGTATCGAAGAAGCACGAACCAGGCTCTTCCTAGCATTTGTCTTCTCCGAGCTAGCTCTAGCATTCAATTGCAGATCACTGCGACTTGGGGTTTCAAAAGCTGTGCCTGGAAGATGGCTTTTCCTGAGCGTCCTCTGGGAGTCAATGCTGCTAATCGTCTTGCTTCAGATCCCCGATGTACGTGCCGCCTTGGGTTTAGTTGCTCCGACATTGGGAGATATTGGATGGACCGCGCTTGCAGCTGTATTGATCTTCAGCATCATGGAATTTGTGAAGTTGGCTGGACGGCGCACTCGGTCCAGTAGTATCTTTTGATGCAGATTCTTAACTTGACAGCGCTATTTTGAAGGCTTGCTGCAAATTTTGACAGGGCGAATCGATGAAAAATGCCCTAACGATCTCTTTGACAATCATATACTCGACCAAAACGTGACCCCTGCCAAGAAATCGCTGGAGCTCCGAGCCGAACAATACTGGATGGAGCGGAATCTGATTCTTGTCGAGTCCAGAATGCATCTTAACTTGCCAATAGAGTATCGCAGAGAAAGTCTTCCCAAGTGGCGCGAGTGCGCGATCTATGCATTCAACCAGCTTCTCCTGAGGGCTAGCTGATCCCTTCTGCGAACCTAGTTTCTGCATGTCAATCCCTGCGTCTTGTTGGTCATCCTAGAACCAGCCAATATTGCCATATCCCCGAACCTATACGGGCATCGCGGAGAAATTCGGCCATCAACGTAAGAGCCATAAACGTGGGAAGTTGCGTCTCTGGGTCGGATTAGTGACTTCTGGTACGGCCTCAGAAAAGGTTCGCTACAGAGTCTTGGTGTGCAAATAGCTCGGGTGCTTTCGAAGATGTGGTCACCCAACTGCTACCCAAAGTCCTTCGGGCAGAGGTATAACTCATAGTATGTTGTAGTTGCTCATGTGAAACATTATGAGCTACAAACTGGACTATGATGAACCAATACAGGCTGTGGTTGAAAGGTTGAAAGTGGAACACTTGGAGATAGGCTCAAAACTTTCAAGAGTAATAGCTGAAAGCGACCAAGGGAAACTCGAAGTCGCGATTAGCCTGCTTAACATGCTGAAGCCAGAAATTCTGAGGCATGCTGTAGAAGAGGAAGCGAGAATCGCAAGAGTTATCGTGGCCGAATCACAGAAGGGGGAAAATGAGTCCATCTTCGTCTTGCGGGATCACAGAAGAATTACAGAATTCTTGCAAGAGAAGCTTCCGCACTTACATGAGTTGCCCGCCACCAAGAGTAGAATAGAAATCAGGGAATTTGTGAATGAATTGAAGAGGCATCATGAAGCAGAAGAGAGAATCGTATTTCCTCTTGTTGACCACGGCAAGACGAAATCCTGAGGAAACCGGTTTTTCTCCTAACGTAAAGGCGAGCACTCGCACTGCGATTATTTTTTTAATTGACTAGGTGCTGACAGGTTCAATGTCGCTTACTGATGACAAGCCAATAGTTGATGCCCAGTGGTTAGAGACTAGTCTGTCGGACAAGAACCTCAAGGTAATAGAAATCACGGGCATGATGATACCACTAAATTTTCGCGGGCACATCAAGGGTAGCATTGTCTTGGACTGGAGGAAGCATCTCTGGGGCCCGACAAACAGAGATTTTTTGACGAAGGCTCAATTTGAAAGCCTGATGGAAAGTATTGGTGTTTCAAATGATACTTCTGTTGTCTTTGTGAGTTTGAAAAAACAGTTCGCCGCTTACGCACTCTGGTTGTTCAAATACTACGGCCACAAAAATGCGTATCTTGTAAACGGCAGCCTGACAGCTTGGATGAACCAAAACCGCGAGGTTCTTCCAGGATACGCACCACCTTCAAAGCAACATGTGTCAAAATATCAAGCGCAGGAGCCGAATCTAAACATCAGAGCGACGCGTGATTATGTAATGTCAAAACTGCAAAGCAAGGGCACGGTCATAATGGACGTCAGAACGCCTGAAGAGTATCGCGGAGAACTTCTGAGCGCGCCTGGTTCGCAACAAGAAGGCGCTTATTGCAAGGGTCGCATCCCTGGTGCAGTGCACGTCTTCTTCGAGGATAACACTTCCCAAGACGAGCGTTTCAAGCCTCTCGCTGAACTGCAGCGAATGTACGAATCCAAGGGTGTAACCAAGGATAAGGAGGTTCTCATTTATTGCAGGACCGGGCATAGAAGCACGTTCAGCTGGTTTGTACTCACTCACTTACTGCGATATCCAAACGTCCGAGTGTACGACGGATCGTGGACGGAGTGGGGAAACTTGGTTTCCGCACCAATCGAGATCTAGCTGACCAACGCATCTGGATCGTCGTCAGTTTCGAGATTTCTCTTTCCGAAACTGCTCAGGGGCGCATTCTCCATCGCGTACTGGTGCTCTGAAACTGAAGCTGATGCACTCAACACTGTGACACGAGTGGCGAGTTCATCGAGGGTCTTGCTTGGAATTGACGCATCAAGCTGTGCCTTCAGAGAAGACGCTCTTGCCTCCGACTCGAGGTACATCTCCTTCGGCACCATCGCTGTTACAGACCTCTGGAGGTCAACATACATCGACTTTGGTACCATTTCTGCTAGTCTGTCCTGCAATTTTTCGTAATCTTCTCTTGGAACCATCGATCCGATGGATTCTATTAGCTCCCTGTTTCTTGCCTCCAGTACTTCATATTGTGAGATGGGAACCATGGTTTTCATCTCTTCCCTCAACTTCCTGTTCTCAGCAAGCAAGGAAACGTATTGCTGATAGGGAACTGTGGCACTCAAAGCCGCGGCCTCTTGATCGGAGAGCGCTTTCCTATGCGGAGTCTGCCGGACATTCTGAACAGTCTCCATGGGTTCGTCCGGTTGGTGTGTAGCCACGCCCTGATGCACCTGCGGGCTGGTCTGCTTTGCCAGAAGCTGAGCCGCTCGCTTCTTTTCAAGTTCCTCAGCAGTGGGCAGTGAGTAACTCTCATTTGGTGGAGATTCCTGCAAAGGAACGGCAGGGCTTCTCTCTTCAACTGGTGGCTTCCCAGGTGTTGCGTTATGGAGTGCTCCGAGAAACTTGCTGAATCGATTCGTCTTAGCCTCAGAGGAAATCTCCGCTTTCTCCCTAGGCGCATTCTGGGGATTAGCTATGGAGACAGGCTTCTGGGAATTGCCGATTTGGGGGTTGCCGACTTCTGGCTGGGATCCGTTTTGGACCGAAGGGACTCGCTTTTTCGCTTTCTGCTGATAAGCTTCTGCTAGCTTTGTGTATTTTTCCCAGGTCGACTGATCTTGAGCCTTACTAGCGAGTGCGAGCAGTATGTCTGCAGCCTTTACGTAGTGTTGGATTGCCTGTGTGTCGTCCTTGCCTTCTTGGGACTCAGCCTGCTTTGCAAGAAGGACGACATACTCCTCAATTTTCTTGACTTGTGCAGAATCCACACTGGCTCAATCAAAGATCTTCATCTGGGCTCAAATTGGGTTCGGTCAATTCATTTGAGCTAAAAGCTCAATCTGGAAAGCTTCATCGACGATGAAGTGGATCTGATTCTCCAGCGTGCTTCGGCCAAAGCCGATCAGATTGAGGTTGCTGAAATTTTGAGGCTCGAGTTAACCATTGCTCCATGACAGACTCGCCAATACAGGTTCTGGATTCAGGCGGTTAGAGAACAGTTCCGTGCCGAATCTCAATTCAGCGACAATACAAACTCATTGAGGTGACGATTGAACTCGGCAGGCCTCTCAAGCATGGGGAGGTGAGATGCGTCTCTCAATACCACGAGTCTTGACTTTGGAATGTTCTCCTTCATGTATGTCGACCAGGTCACCGGCGCAAGCTTATCTTCCTCTCCGGCGATGATCTGGATTGGAAGATTTATTGTCTGAAGCTTCTGCCTAACATCGAAGTTGTTGCAGGCCTCATAGTCTGCAGCGCCTATTTCATTGCTGCATCTCATTATCTGGTCGGTCACGAATCTGATTATCTCAAGGTTTGTCTTCGAAGAAAACTGGCGCGGCCCTACAATTGACTTGACTGTATCCTGGAACCTCGTCCGCAATCCCTCGCGGATTGAGGGAAGAACGCCTAGTTTAGCTCCGGTAGTTACTAGTACTGCGCCCTTCAAATTCTGGGGATGCTCAATTGCGTTGAGAAGTGCAATTGCACCACCCATCGAGTGACCAACCAGGACTGCCTTGTCCGGGCAAATTCTTGCCACAAATTCCGCTACGACGTCCGAGTACTTCTTGACCTCAACCTGACCATCAAGTGGCTTTGATTTGCCGTGACCGGGAAGATCCACTGTGACAATTCTGTATCTGTCACCCAGTGTCTTTTGATGGTTCCAAAAGGATGAATTTTCACAAGCGCCGTGAACAAAAACTATTGATTTACCAGAGCCCGTCTCTTCATAAGAGACCAAGGCACCACGCACGTCTATCGATGGCAATTCTCACACGCTCTGAATCGGTAACCAAGAAAGTCTCTATTGCTACGAAAAGCACAACCGGGGCTGTGCACAATAGCATGAGACTCTCATCCATTAAAAGAATTGTTGTGCCTCAACGAGAATAGAACTCCAGCAGTACGCCATGTATGCACCTTGGATGGACAAATGCGGCATCTGTGCCTCCTGCTCCGCGTCTAGGGACGTCATCAACCAACCTGAACCCTTGCGTTCTCGCCTCTTCTATGGCCCGAGAGACATCCGACACCCTAACCGCGAGATGATGAATGCCTTCCCCCCGTTCTCTGATGAATTTTGCAATTGCTCCACTTTCGCTCGTAGGTGAAAGTAGTTCGATTTCGGTGTCTCCCAGTCTTATCATGGCAATCCTAACGTTCTCGTTTGGCACATCCATCTGCTCGACATCTTTGGAACCTAGCAGGGACGAGAAGTGCTGAATTGCCTGCTCCAGATTCGATACTGCAATGCCTACATGAGAGATTCCTTGGACAGCAACCACTCTCAATCAGACTTCCATTCTTGGACGGTGTTCGCCGTATACTGCTCTAAGTGCGTTGCTTATCTCGCCGGTCGTCGCTCGCGCCTTGACGCATTTTATGACTAGCGTCATGAGATTGGATCTCTCCATCGGATCCAGAGACGCGGCTTCTTCCAGCTCTGATAGCGCCTTCTCAAGTGAGGTCTTGTTACGATTCATCTTGAAACTCTTTATTTGATTCAATTGCTTCAAAGTAGATTTTCTTGAAACGCTTTGAACTGAAATCTTGGTACCCGATCCTGAAGCGTACTTGTTGACACCGACGATTAATCTATCTCCTGAGTCTACGCTCTTTTGAAATTCGTAAGCGCTGCGTTGAATTTCTTTCTGTATATAACCGGACTTTATCGCGTTCAGGGCGCCGCCCAATTTCGAGATCTTATCCAACTCTTTCCAAACTCTTGACTCAATTTCGTCTGTCAGGGCTTCAAGGTAGTGCGACCCGCCAGATGGATCGACGGTTCTTGTCGCGCCGGATTCTTCCGCGATTATCTGTTGCGTGCGAAGGGCGATTGTTGCCGCTTCTTCGGTGGGTAAGCCTAGCGCTTCGTCGTAAGAGTTGGTGTGGAGAGACTGTACTCCTCCGAGCACGGCTGCCAACGCCTGCAGAGTAACTCGAACAATGTTGTTGAGCGGCTGCTGGGCGGTGAGAGTCTCTCCGCTTGTCTGCGCATGAAATTTGAGTCGCATTGACTCCTCATTGGTAGAGCCGAATCTCTCTCTCACAATCTTTGACCAGATGCGCCGCGCTGCTCTAAACTTTGCAATCTCTTCAAAAAAGTCATTACGGCAAGCAAAGAAAAATGACAACTGCCCACAAAATTCATCCACAGGAAGCCCCCTTGCAGTAACGGCATTCACATATTCGATTGCATCAGCGAATGTGTAAGCTAGCTCTTGCACCGCGTTTGCTCCGGCCTCCCTAATGTGATAGCCAGAGATGCTTATCGGATGCCACTTTGGCATCTCTTTGGCGCAGAAAGAAATGATGTCGACGCAGAGATCAAGAGATTTCTCTGGTGGATAGATGTACGTGTTTCTTGCGGCGTATTCCTTTAGTATGTCGTTTTGAACAGTTCCCCGCAACAGTGCTCTCTTGACGCCGCTTGCCTCGGCCGCGACTATGTACATTGAGAGCATGGTGGACGCAGTTGCGTTGATCGTCATGCTAGTGCTGACTTGATCGATGGGTATGCCGCCGAAGAGTGTCTGCATGTTTTGAAGCGTACTGATGGCTACGCCTACCTTTCCAACCTCGCCTTTGGCTCTGGGATTATCTGAGTCCAAGCCCAACTGTGTGGGCAAGTCGAACGCGACGCTCAGTCCAGTTTGTCCATGATCGAGCAAGTACTTGAATCGCTTGTTTGTGTCTTCAGCGCTGCCGAATCCACTGTATTGTCGCATTGTCCATAGCCTCTTCCGGTACATTTCTGGATAGATTCCACGGGTGAACGGAAAAGATCCGGGGTATTCGCTGAGCGCGCCGTACCTTGAATACACTTTTTCGACTGGGATACCAGAGTCTGTTCTGAATTCCGATTTAGCTTTGGTTTCTTTGTCTTGCAAGAGAGTCACTTTTTTCCCAAGCGTGAGCGTTTCATATACTTGCGAGATAGTATCTCTGATGCTGACTCTGGATCAATCTTTCTGTCAAGCAAGAGCTCCAAAACTGGCTGCAACTCGCCGGGTTTACCAAGTGTAGAACGAATGTCATCCGACACGTCGCGGATGACGTTTTCGATCAATTCATCAGAGAGTCGCTTTCTGGCGTCCGCTTGACGAAGTTTTGCGTTCTTCATGATACGAGCGCATTCCTCGATTTTCCGAACCAATTCGTCCAGTCCCTGCGATGCCTTTGCGCTTACCTTGACTGCAACCTGATTCCACCCTTCCTTTCTTGAGAGAACTGGTTGCAGATTGTAAACCACTTTGTCAGCTCCGGGAAGATCAGACTTGTTGACAACGAAGATATCTCCAATTTCCATCAAGCCAGCCTTCACCGCCTGAATTTCATCTCCGAGTTCTGGCATCAGAACCACAAGGACAATATGAGCGACTTTTACAATTTCAACTTCAGCCTGTCCAATGCCAACCGTCTCTACGAATATGACATCATTCCCAGCCGCGTCAAGTATTCGAACAGCGTTCCTGGCTGCTCTCGATAGTCCACCGGTGTCACCTCTCGAGGCCATGCTTCTGATGTACACGCCTTTGTCCAAAGTGTGACCGATCATTCGAAGGCGGTCGCCCAGAATCGCACCACCAGAAACAGGGCTTGATGGATCTACTGCAAGAACAGCAACCTTCTTACCATTAGCGCGGTAGATTCTGACAAGTTTGTCGAGGAGGGAACTCTTGCCTGTACCTGGAGGACCAGTTATGCCGATGACCGTTGCATTACCGCTGTGAGGATATAGCTCCTTCAGCAGCAATGTGTAGCCCTCCTCCCTGTTTTCCACAAGCGAGATGGCGGACGATACCGCTTTCCTGTCGCTCTTGAGGACGCGGCTTGCTAGACTTGTCAATATGAGTAAAACCAAGGAATCTAGTCGAATTAATCTATTCTTAGGAAAGTCCCGAACAGATGAGGGAATGGCCTGAATCTGAATTGATTTAGCATCAATTTGGGAAATCTCCTAAATACGATCCGAGACATCTTATGCGCCATGTGAATGTGAGAATGCAGAAACTTGTGGCAAGAGAGCAGGCAAATGAAAGAGTGAGAGTTCAGAGTAGTGAGGAAAGCTACAAACCGTGTCCGACATGTATCACCCACCCGCACTATACTTCGCTGCCGGTAACTCTGCATCGGGGTGATGTCTGCCTTGTCTGTTTCAACATGCGACTGCCGGAGAGAGACGACGGCTTCTGGTTCTAGATGAAACTCAAACGTACTAGTGGCTTGCCCTTTTCCACCATTTCGCCATCCTTGACATAGACTGCAACCACTTTACACAAACCGGGCACTCTGATCTGGGCTTCCATCTTCATGGCCTCTAGAACAATCAGAGTTGCACCCTCTCTTAATTCATCCCCCACTCTTGCGTTAACTTTGACAACTTTTGCAGGAAAGTTCGAGGAAACAAGCTCCTTGACGGACGCCAATGAAGAACGAGAAGATACTCCGGCTTTTCCTGCACTCGTACTTGCCTCGACAAACTTTCCGTTCATTACAAATGAAACAGATGAAGGTGTACGTTTAAGCTGCCTGACTTTGTAATGCCTTTCGCCTAGGGAAACTACTAGCCCTGTCTGTTCTCTTTGGATGATGCTAATGTCGGCTTTCTTTTCAGCAAATTTTACTGTGCACTTTTCGGCAGATAGAGTGACGCCGACCTCCTTCTCTTTCCCGGATATCCGAATCCTATAGCGCATCCACAAATCGCCCTGTCTTTCTATCTAGCCACGTAGGCTTGTCAGCACTTGGCTCGGCTTGCTTCTTCAAGCCAAAATAATCACGCGAAAGAAGTAACGCCGCAACTGCAAATTCATCATCGGTTGGCTCTGCAGTTGTGGCTATCTTTGTGACTATGCCACTGGATTCGAGAAATCCTGTGTCTATTTCCCCCTTGGAGAAACGCTTGTCCAGCATTACTTCCCTGTGAAACGGTATAGTGGTCTTGACTCCCACAATCGAAAATTCCTCGAGAGCAGTAAGAGATCTTCTCCGCGCTTCATCAAAATCTGAACCATGCGCTATGAGTTTCGCGATCAGCGAATCGTAGTACGGGGAGATATCTGCTCCTTCCTGAAGGGCCGAATCAATCCTGATTCCAGGACCTCCGGGAAAATGAAGGAATTCAACCGTCCCCGTGGTGGGTGAGAAATCAGATAGAGGATCCTCTGCGTTTATTCTACACTCTATTGCCGCTCCGCGAAACTCTACCTGCTCCTGGCTGACTGGAAGCTTGCTTGTTTCTGCCACATGCAGTTGGCTGCAAACGAGATCTATTCCTGTTACTGCTTCAGTCACCGGATGCTCAACCTGCAGCCTGGAATTGACTTCGATGAAGTAAAAGTTGCCCGTCGCAGAATCTCTTAGGAATTCCACAGTGCCTGCGTTCGAGTACCGGACTGCATCTGCAACCGATATTGCATAGCTAGTTATTCGTCGGCGTATCTCTTCGTTAACTACCGGAGAGGGAGAGATCTCGATGAGCTTTTGGTACCTTCTTTGAATCGAACACTCTCTTTCACCTAGATGAATAAATTGCTGAGAGTCGTCACTTGCAAGTATCTGGACTTCGATGTGTCTGGGGTTCACCAGCTTCTTCTCTATGTATGGAGCGAATCTTCCAAAGGAACTCTCAGCTTCGCGTTTCGCTGAATCAAAAGCTTCTTTGAGTTCAGCAGTGGAATTTGCTTCTCTGATCCCCTTGCCTCCTCCACCGAACGCACTCTTGAGAAGAACTGGGAAACCAATTTCTTTTGCGAGCCTACTTGCTTCGTCCACATCAGCTAAAGGCTCTCTTGTGTACGGAATGACAGGAACCCCCTTAGATTCGACTAGTTTCTTGCAC
>JAKAPU010000280.1 GCA_021806865.1 archaeon | reverse complement strand
TGGAATAGGCAAGTCGGACGAAGTCTTGCTCCTCGACCAGGCGCACAAGCCGTTCGCAGTACTGAGTCTGGAAGAAAAGTTCCACTTCGATAAGAAAGAGTTTGCCGAGAAAGTTTACGCGACCACGGACCCAGCCCACCCAAACGTAGGAGACATCTACAACCTTGGGGAATTCGCACTTGGAGGCAAGGTCAGACTAATCAGAAAACTCGACCTGCCAAGCAAAAAGTTCGAACTTTCTCCCAGCGAAACAAGAGCCGAGTTCCAAAGGAGAGGTTGGAAGAGCGTTGCTGCTTACCAAGCGAGGAATCCGCCTCACACCGCTCACGAGTACATTCAGAGAGTGACGCTTGAAAGGGATGATGTCGACGGGCTGCTCGTCCAACCCGTGGTTGGGAAGCTGAAGAAGGGCGACTACAGACCGGAGATCATACTCGAGGCTTACGAGGCGTACGTCACGAAATACTTTCCTTCCGACAGGGTCATGCTAGCTTCGCTTTCGATAAGCATGAGGTACGCGGGGCCAAAAGCTGTTCTGTTCTATGCTATAGTGAGGAGAAACTATGGTTGCAGCCATTACATAGTGGGGAGAGATCAGGCGGGGGTAGGAAATTACTACGACCCTTATGCCGGCCACAGAATATTCGATAGATTCGATGTTGGCGTCGTCCCGATACGCTATCAGGAAACTTTCTACTGCAAGACTTGCGGCATGATGGCTTCTACAAAGACTTGCTCGCACCCAGCAGAACAACACGTGAGTACGAGCCAGACGAAAATAAGAAAGATACTGTCTGAGAGAGGGAATCTTCCGACAGAGATCTTGCGACCTGAAGTTTCCAAAGTTCTGTCAAAGGGCGATGTCTTGATCACCTGACGCGATTCCAGTGAAAATTTGATAGAATCACTCTTGCAAGATGTGACAACATCTTGCCGCGAAGAATATCTTGTCGCGCGGACTGGTCAATTTGGAATGAAAGTTACTCACTCCGCTTATCGACGTAATCCTTGAGATATCTGACGATACGAAGGCTGCAATAATTTCAGAGATACACACGATCCTTCCGGTGTTTGGGACCGTTCTTGAAGGAATACATCAAGTTTTGACTCCGTTCGGTCTGCTGGTGTTGCGTACTTGCAATCTCCTAATCACCACCTGATAACTGAAAAGAGCACACAGGATAATTCTATTTTACGTTGATGGCACCAGAGAAACAGGAGAGAACTCCCTCATGTCCGACATCCCAATGCGAACATTCAGTAGATGAATCAGAGCGTACAAAAATTGCCGTATCGATGCGCTCAAGCCAAAGAAATCTGGACCAACAAATTGAACCAATTCGATTCCAAATTCTAATCAGAGACTATCAATGCGGCATTCTTTTGATATCCACCGCACCACTTATTTATTTCAGTGAAGCAGAAATAACTGTTCCTTTCAATTGTGAAGTAGCAGAGGTTGACGTAGTTATTAAATTCGATACTGTCGGTTGTCTTAATCATAATGAAGTGGTAAACTGTTGACAAATTGGTGGTGCATGTGCGATCTAATTTAGACGAAATTCGCGGCTCTGCGCTCTCTTATGCAGATAGTTCTAGGCACAAATACCGTGGGAAAGTAATCAATATGGGAATAGGTGAGCCCGATTTCAGGACTCCGCCAGAGATCATCAAAACTGCTCACAAAGCGCTTTTGGAAGGTCGCACGCACTACGCTGACAATCAAGGATTGGAAGAATTGAGGGAGATCATTTCTAAGAGGCTTAGAACAGAAAACAAATTAGTATATGATACTAACGAAATTATAGTGACGCCCGGAGCCAAACACGCTATTTTCGAAGCTGTGATGAGCGTTGTTGAGCCAGGAGACAAGGTAGTTATCTTATCGCCGCATTGGCCAAGTTTTGAGGACATAGTCAAAATAGCAGGAGGGGTGCCTTCGTTTCTGGATATCCTATCTGACGACAATCTGGATGAAAAAATCAGTCAAACTATCGATAACGAAACTAAATTGGTGATTATCAATAGCCCCAACAATCCAAGCGGTAAGATATTGAGCTACAATGAGCTCAAACGTATTGCTGACGAAGCTGCGTCAAAGGATTTTCTTGTCCTCTCGGACGAGATTTATGATAAGATAACGTATGAAACAAAGCCGGTAAGCATAGGTAGCCTACCTGGTATGCGTGAGAGAACTGTAACGATAAATGGTTTCTCAAAAACATTCGCAATGACTGGTTGGCGAATAGGCTATGCCGCAGCCTCTAGCAATGTTATAAAGAGAATGGCGAAGATACAGCAGCACACTGTCACATGTGTACCTCCTTTCAGCCAATTAGCCGCGGTCACAGCTCTGACATCTAAAGAGGTTCAAAGATGCGTGCAGCGTATGATTATCCAATATCGAAAAAGAAGAGAATTGTTGGTTCATGGGCTTGAACAGATGCCACAACTATTCGTTTCCTCACCAGAAGGCACATTCTATGTCTTCCCGAAATTTGAATATCAAAACATGAATTCTTTGGATTTCGCAAAATTCCTGTTTTCAAAGTGTGGGGTCAAAGTGGCGCCTGGTGCGATGTTTGGAGGTTATGATGACAGGATCAGGTTATCTTTTTCGATATCTACGGATGAGATTAGAGACGCGTTGTCACGTCTAAGCAAAGCCGTGCAGGGTGGGGACTCTGCAAGCAAATAACAATCTTCGAGATGTCAACGCAAGATTACGATATCTCAGTGATCTCTCTAAGCAGCTGCCTGATTTAGTTGATCTCGGCGCAGCTGAAATAGAATTTTCACTGCCCGATCCTGTTCTTGGTGCAATTCGTACTGCATTGACCAATAAGATGACACACTATTGTAGTAATCGAGGAATACCGGAACTGCTCGAGTCCATCGCTTCATCTTATCAAGAGTCTCTCGTCAATACCAAAGAAATACTCGTTACCAACGGCGCCGGAGAGGCATTATTCGCGTTACT